>CADBUS010000128.1 GCA_902797895.1 uncultured Bacteroidia bacterium
GTGGGTGGTGCCAACTTCCAGGTTCCAACGGAAGTGCGTCCGGAGAGAAAAATCTCGCTGAGTATGAAGAATATGATTCTTTACGCTCGCAAAAGACCGGGCAAATCAATGGCTGAAAAATTAGCAGCGGAGATAATGGCAGCATATAATAATGAAGGTGGTGCCTTCAAGAGAAAGGAGGATATGCACAAGATGGCAGAGGCCAACAAGGCATTCGCTCATTTCCGTTTTTAGTGTATAGAGGCAAAAGATGGCAAGAGATTTAAAATACACGAGAAACATCGGCATTATGGCTCACATAGATGCCGGAAAAACAACCACATCAGAAAGAATCCTGTTTTACACCGGTAAGACTCACAAAATAGGTGAGGCTCACGATGGTGCAGCAACAATGGACTGGATGGTTGAGGAGCAGGAGAGAGGTATTACCATCACTTCTGCGGCCACCACAGCCTTTTGGCGCTACAACAACGAGAATTACCAGATTAACTTGATTGATACCCCGGGCCACGTGGACTTTACCGTTGAGGTAGAGCGTTCACTCCGTGTGCTTGACGGTACTGTAGCAACTTTTTGTGCTGTAGGGCGCGTTCAGCCTCAGAGCGAGACCGTTTGGCGTCAGGCAGACAAGTACAGCGTTCCTAAAATTGCATACGTGAATAAGATGGACCGTGTTGGTGCAGATTTTATGGGCGTTGTGGATGATATTAAGAGCAAGCTCGGAGCTAACCCTGTTCCTCTCTGTATTCCGATAGGTTCAGAGGATAAGTTTGCCGGCATCATAGACCTGCTCACAATGAAGGCCTATTACTACGATGCAGATGGCAAAGAGCTTGTAAACTACGAGATTAAGGAGATTCCTGCAGAGCTTATGGATGAGGCTCAGCAGTGGAGAAACAATCTGCTTGAAACTGCCGCCGAGTTTGATGAGGCACTTATGCAGAAATATTTCGATGATCCTGATACAATTTCTGATGCGGAGATTATTGCCGCTCTCAGAAAGGGTACCATAAATATGGAGATAGTTCCTGTATGTTGCGGCTCCTCATTCAAGAATAAGGGCGTGCAGTTCCTCTTGGACTCTGTAATCAAATATCTTCCAAGTCCATTGGATAAGGGAGATGTTGTGGGAACAAACCCTAAGAGCGGAGAGGAGGAGAGCAGAAAACCATCTGCAAGCGAGCCGTTCTGCGGCCTTGTATTCAAGATTGCAACAGACCCGTTTGTAGGCCGTTTGGCTTATATGAGGGCCTATTCAGGCAAACTTGATGCAGGTACATACGTGCTCAACACCAGAAGTGAGAAGAAGGAGAGAGTAGCAAGGCTTTACCAGATGCACTCCAACAAGCAGAATCCTATAGATTTTGTGGAGGCCGGAGATATCTGCGCCGTTGTAGGTTTCAAAGATCTTAGGACCGGAGATACCATCTGCGCAGAGAGCCACCCTATAGTGTTGGAGTCTATGGTATTCCCAACACCGGTTATCGGTTTGGCAGTTGAGCCTAAGACACAGGGAGATTTGGACAAGCTCGGAATTGCACTCGGCAAGTTGGCAGAAGAGGATCCTACCTTTACCGTAAAATCAGATACCGAGACCGGCCAGACCGTAATCAGCGGAATGGGCGAGCTTCACTTGGAGATTCTTGTAAACCGTCTAAAGAGAGAGTTTGGTGTGGATATTAACCAGGGTGCGCCTCAGGTTAACTACAAAGAGGCTCTCAAGCAGACAGTTCAGCATCGCGAGGTATTCAAGAAGCAGACAGGCGGACGTGGTAAGTTTGCAGATATAATTGTTGAACTTGGCCCTACAGATGAGGGAGTTACAGGCCTTCAGTTTGTAGATGAGGTTAAGGGCGGCAACATTCCGAGGGAGTTTATCCCGGCAGTTGAAAAGGGCTTTAAGGCAGCTATGGCAAATGGTGTGCTTGCAGGCTACGAGGTTACATCAATGAAGGTGGTGCTAAAGGATGGTTCATTCCACCCGGTAGATTCAGATGCCCTTTCATTTGAGATTTGTGCCCGTCAGGCATTCCGCAAAGCAGCACGTAAGGCTTCTCCTGTAATTATGGAACCTATTATGGCTCTGGAGGTTGTAACTCCGGAGGAGAATATGGGAGATGTTATAGGAGACCTCAACAAACGCCGCGGACAAATTACCAATATGGACTCTCGCGGAGGAGCCAGAATAATAAAGGCAAAGGTTCCTCTCTCCGAGCAGTTCGGCTATGTAACAGTTTTGAGAACACTCTCATCAGGCCGTGCAACCAGCACAATGGAGTTCTCTCACTACGAGGAGCTTCCGGCTAATCTTGCCAAGGAGGTAATTGAGAAATCCGGCAGCAAGGCTATGGATGACGACGAGTAAAACTTTAATCACGATTATTAAATTATTAAATATGAGCCAGAAGATTAGAATAAAACTGAAATCTTACGATCACGCTCTGGTAGATAAATCGGCTGCCAGAATAGTTGAGACAGTAAAGGCTACAGGTGCTGTTATAAGCGGTCCTATTCCTCTTCCTACCAACAAGAAGATCTTTACTGTAAACCGCTCAACCTTCGTTAACAAGAAGGCACGCGAGCAGTTTGAGCTCAACTCTTTCTGCCGTCTGTTGGATATCTACAGCTCCTCTTCAAAGACAGTAGATGCTCTTATGAAGTTGGAACTTCCAAGCGGTGTTGAGGTTGAGATTAAAGTCTGATATATTGATATTGAAGCAAGTAGGCAAAAAGTGGCTTTTTGCGGAGAGGATTTTTTAGCAACTCTTTTTTGTAAGTTACTTTTTGCTTATCTTTGCACCCACAAAATAGGCAACCCTCTGCCAAGCGGCTTTTAGACGCGGCAGCAGTTGCGAAAGGTTAGGGCCCATAGCTCAGTTGGTTAGAGCACCTGACTCATAATCAGGGGGTCCCAGGATCATGCCCTGGTGGGCCCACAAAAAAAGAAGCCAAGAAATTGGCTTCTTTTTTTGTGTGGGCAGCAAGCCGCCCTCTCCTTTTTGTATGTGAACATTTTATATATTCGCAGTTGCGAAATGGCGGTTTCGGAAATAGAAAAAGAACGAATTACAAGAAAATGCACCAATATGAAAAATAATAATAGGCTCAATTCAATAACTAAAATATTCTTATTAATCGGAGTTTTAGTTGCATTATCTTTAGCTGGTGGCTGTAGAAGCAATACCGGCAATAAAGCAACAGAAGATTATAAGATGAGTGTCATTGAGGAAGATTCGATAAAGGCAGACATTGAACCTGTAGAAGTTGCAGAGGTTCAGGAAATTGCAGAACCTATAGATTCGGTTGCTGCACCAAAATCTTATGTGGAGGGAATCTCTCCGGTTCCTCTTGTAAAACGCACAACCTTTTGCTTTGAAAATTCGGGCCGAGAGGATATCTATTTTGGGGAAATAGATTCCGATGCATATAGTTACTCAGAAAAGTCATTAAAACTTCCTCCATTTAAATCTCTTGTGCACAAAACAGCTCACGCATATTGCCTTAAAGATACTTGCTACCATAATTATGCAGTTTTAGCACTCAGATGTCCGCCTAACAGAGTTTTGCTCAATTGGCTTACCAAAAATATCAGAAGTTGGGTCTCTTTCTGCCTCGGAAATTTTGGTCAAGAAGAGGAAGAGATGGGAAAGGCACCAATCAGAAAATTCAATTCTGCAAAAGAGATTTGTCAATACTATATGAAATGGCTCGATAAAAAGATGAAAGCCAAAAAGTGTATGGCGCCGGAAGATAAATGGTATTGTTTCCAAGAAGGGTATATTTTGGCCGACTGCTGGAACAGAGGCAATCTCTACACCTTTTACGAAGTTATGTGGCATAACTACAATGGTATGAGCGATGAGTTATATTTAACGATAGATGCTGTTACAGGAAAAGAGCTGACTTTAACAGATATTGTAGATTCAACCAAATTTGACCAATTATCCAAACTTATGCTTGAGCGATTGGTAGATGTTAATGGAGTGTACTATATATCAGAGCCGAGTATGCACGATATACCTCCGGAAGAGCTTATTTATAGATCAGATGGATGTGCACTTATTGAAGAGGGGTTATATCTCTATTTTAATCAATATTCAATCGGCAGCGGAGCACAAGGGAGATTTGTATCCATAATCCCTTACAAAGAACTTACCGGCCTGCTCAACAAGCGAATCTCAAAGGTTATAAAACAAAAGGGATAGGTATTTTAAGTTTGCGAAAGTAGAGTTCGCGAAATTTGGTAACTTTGCCTCTGGAAACGAAAAAATAGCACACTATGCCATCCAATAAAAACGCGGTTGTTCGGTATATGTATTTAGATCAGATGCTGAGTGACCGTTATAACAAATATACCTGCGAGGCTCTACTTAAAAAAGTAAACGAGCGTTTAGAGCTTGCCGGCTTCCCGGCGATTGGTGGCGATCAGAGCGACTATGAACATTACATCAGGAGTGGAAAGCGTGTGATTCAATTAGATTTACAGGCTTTGCAGGATGCTCCTTTTAATATGGAGATAGATAGTTCGGAGAGATTAAATGGCGCTCCTGTCTATAGGTATTCAGATCAAACCCAATCTCTATTTTCTAAGTCTCTTTCTGATGATGAAAAACGATTATTGCACGAGGTTCTTAATACATTAGGTCAATTCTCAGGCCTCAATAATTTTGAGTGGCTGAACGATTTGCAAGAGAAGCTAAATGACAAACGAGCCTTTGGAAGAGGAGAATATGATAAGGAGATGCAAAGGTCTCGAAAGATAATCTATTTCAGCTCTAACGAGTATTTGAAAGGCAGAAATTATTTAGGCTCGCTCTTTTCATTGATTGCTAATAAAAAGGTGATAAATGTTAAATATGAGCCATTTGGAGAATCTCCCAAAAGTATTCGTTTATATCCCTATCTTCTCAAACAATATAATAGTCGTTGGTATTTAATAGGAACACCTTTAGCTACAAAAGAGTTTCCTTACCGCAAAGATTTCTACCTGAATCTTCCTTTAGATAGAATGAGAGATATTAAAGTGGTTGAAGGAGTCGATTATGTAGATTGTGATGAATCTTTAGAAGAACGCTACGAAGATATTGTGGGAGTTACTTGGCTAAAAGAAGAGAAGTTAGCGGAAATTCTTATAGCTGTTAAAAACTCTTTTGTGGGTTATGTAGATACAAAGCCCATACACGGCTCTCAGATAAAGTACAGTGCAGAGCAACAAGAAAAATTACACACAAAGTACCCAACCTTAAGAGATTACACATTTTATGCTCTTAACTTAAAGCCTAACAGAGAGTTATATAATACAATTTACAGCTATGGCGAGAATATAATTTTAATTTCGCCAACAAAAATTAGAGAAAAGATGATTAAAGAATTGACCACTTCACTCAAAAAGTTAAAAAGTCTTTAGTGCGAAGATAGGATTCGCAGCAGTGCTATATTTTTGCAAACGAATTAAGATAAAAACGAAAATATAATAAAGTATGAATACAAAACTCAACATCAAGAACTTTAGGATTTTCAACGATAAAGGTGTGGATGTAGATCTTAAGCCAATAACTATTTTAACCGGCTGCAACAGCTCCGGCAAAAGTTCTATAGTAAAGGCTCTAACTCTTTTGAAAACTTTTTTCCAACACGAGTATGATTTGCAACATCCTGTTATTGGTGCTACAATAGATTTTTCTACAAAGCCGAATAATAGTCTGGGGTCTTTTAATAATGTGGTCAATTCTTCTTCAAAAGAGAAATCATGCTCATTTTCGTATGATATTCATTCAAAGTATATTAACAATGATGTTACAGTTACACTGACTATTGAAGAGGGCAATATAGGAAATGGAAAAGTTTCCGGTATCAGCATATCTCTTAAAAATGGAGAGACTATAATTTCTGTTAATGGGAAAGATTATAATGGCAAGCTATATCTTCTTAAAGAAGCCTTTAAGCAATATCTTGTAGCGATTTGTTACAGAGAACAAGTTAATCTAATTATGCGTGAAGATTATGAGGAATGGTTTATGGGTTTATCCGAGAATGAAAGGAAAGCTCTTGAGAAAAAAACGTCTCCTCATTACGAAAAAGCTCTACGCTATTGTGATAAAAATTACCTCGAAGAAGTTTTTTCTAATAACAACATAGAAGTATGTCATTATATAAAAAAGAACTTACACGCTAATAAAAACATCCCGATTATTGAAAAATATGCAGAAACAGGCATAATGACCTACTTTTCAATATTTGATGAGATGGCAAATCTTTCAGATGCTGAAGAGATAAAGCTTTTTCTTAAATCAAAAATTAAAGAGAATAAATTAAAGAGCACTATAGAGAAAGCCATTGATGTAATATGTAAAGATTATTCTCAAGGGAGCTATAAGAACTTCCTTGAGTATTATCGTTCAAAAGAAGAAAGCAGACAAGGATTAAATCATATTCCAGGATTTGATAGGGTCTTAAACTTTTCAGTATTCAATATTAACTATTCTCCATTTACAGCAAATCATATAGATTATATATACTCTATATATGAGGCAAAAGAGTGCGAAAAAAAAGGTGAACCATATCATATTTTTTGGGCAGAAGAGGTTTGGAAAAATGTCAATTATTCATTGGTGTATAGCACTCTTAGCCAGTTGTCTGAAGAAGATGTGTATTCAGCATCTTTACGTCCATTGAGAGACGATGGCTTCCGTGATAAATTATCTTATAAACGTAGTCCCTATTTGTATTGTGATGTCTTTAATGATTTTTTTAATAAATTTTTATCAGAGATAACTTCTACAGATGTTACAGAAGATATTGCGTATGTTAGTTCTTCCAGAATTCAAATAAGAAGATTGTACTCTATGGAGGATAGAACAGACTTTTCAGACTCTGTAAGAAGATACTTTGAGACTAAAACCAAATTCCTCTCCCTAAATCCACCGATTACGCTCAATATAGATTATGGACGTGGCCGTCCTGTTCCGTTAACGGTATCTGATTTTATGCCTGGGAGTTTTATGGATAAATGGCTAAAAGCCTTTAATATAGGAGATCATATCTCTTTAGAGATGGATACTAACGGATTAGGTTTGCTTCTAAAGATATACAGCTCTGAAAACGATAAAGAGGGACGATTGCTTGCAGACTTGGGATATGGAGTCACCCAGCTTTTCTCTATACTTCTTGAGATTGAAGAAAAAATAATGGCAGGGCTTTATAATGAGTTTAATGGCCGTGCTACATCAAAAAAGGATGGAACGGGGCGTGTAATCCCCAATTATAATTATAAAGAAAAGCCGCTTGAACCACAGACAATCGCCATTGAGGAGCCGGAGATTCACTTGCATCCGAAATACCAATCGCTTATGGCAGAAATGTTTGCGACTGTGTATAGGACCTATAACATTCATTTTTTGATAGAAACACATAGTGAATATCTTATTCGCAAACTTCAAAATCTGGTGGCTACACAAGATATTTCTCAAGATGATGTATCTCTGCTGTATGTGGGTGATTCTGAAACAGGAGAGAAAGAGGTACGTAAAATAGAAATAGCTCCGGATGGACGCTTAAAAAGTGCCTTTGGCCCGGGATTTTTTGATGAGGCAGATTCCCTCGCAATGAACCTGCTAATGATTAAGGGGAGGCAAGCATAATGGGCGCAAAAAGAACGGCACTTTGTGAAAAGGCTTTTTGGGATTTTTTCTCAAAAAGCTATGCGCCGTATGATATGCAGACTTATGATATTTGGGTGGAGATCTATAAATTCTTGAGTCGTTCCAACATATTGATAGACAGTTCCCCTTTCGATCAAGAACAACTCAATCAAATCCGCCAACGGAATGAATACTTATGGTTATTATGTAAGTCATCTACAGACGGACGACTTTCTTTAGAGTTTAGAAATCAGGGATTTGTCATTTCTGAAGAAATAAAACAAGACCCCAAATTGATAGTACTATCAGAAAACAATAAAGAAAAGGAATGTAATCAGTTTGGTCTTATAAATATAAACTCCTCAAATATCTGGAGTAAAAAAAATCTCTTCAGAGATAGTGGTGTAGCTATTCGCAAAGGAGAGGAGTCGGGTTGGGAGAAGATATTGCAAGAGCAAATACAGGATATTGCCTCCAACTCAATGATTATTGTTGATAATTATATATTTGATAACAGCGAAGATGATCAAGAAGATAATCTTGAGTGTATCTTAAAGGCCTTACTGCCTCAGGAGAGCAAATTACCATACCATATCTCCGTATTTTACATTGTAAAAAACGAAAACAGGCAACGAATAGAAACAAACCAAAAGCGGCTCGAAGAAAAAATAAAAGAAATACGCCCCAATTTAGATGTTGTATGCGAGTTTTTTGAAACAAATACAACAGATTTTCACGACCGAACCATAATTACAAACAATATTTGGCTCTCCTCCGGAGTAGGTTTCTCAATATTTAAGAGCAGGGGGCATATTGAGAGAAAGTTTTCGTCCAAAAAATCCACAACACTAAGTATTGCATATCCATATTTAGGCGGTGAGAATATAGGCTCTCTTGATAAAGGATATGAGGATTTGATAAAAAATGCCAAGAAGGCTATTGAAATACGCGGAAAGCAATCTGCAAATATATTACTACAATAAATAAGCCCTTGTAATAAAATATACTTTTGTTTGGAAACGCTTCAGCACAACATAACCGATAAAGCTATCAACAATTTTGAAGTTGATGGAATACAATTAGATAAAGCCAATAAAGAGTTTTTTCAGGCATTAGATATTGTAACAAAAACAAAATGTAATTTGTATCTGACAGGAAAAGCGGGCTCTGGTAAAAGCACTTTCTTAAAGTATATAAAAAAACTAAGAGAAGATACAATAGTACTTGCACCTACGGGTGTTGCTGCTGTGAATGTTGGCGGAATGACAATTCACAGTTTTTTTGAAATTGCGCCAATGCCGTTATACATTAAGGGCTTTTATAAAAAAGAGATAGAAGATCAATTAGAATATAGAATCACAAACAAAAAGAGAGAGGTCATTAAAAAGATGACGTTGTTAATAATTGACGAAATCTCAATGGTTAGATGTGATTTATTAGATAAAGTAGATAGACGCTTAAAATTTGTAAGAAAAAATAATGAGCCCTTTGGTGGCGTGCAAACCATTCTTATAGGTGATACATTTCAACTTCCACCTATCGTAGAGGATGAATTTAAGGCGATTCTGCATCAAAGATACCAAAGTGAGTTTTTCTTTGATTCGGAAGTTATCTCAAACAATAAACCGATATACATAGAACTGAAAAAGATATATAGACAGCATGAGCAAGATTTTATAGATTTGCTTAATAGAGTTAGGGTAGGAAATACTTTACCGCAAGATTTTAACGCACTAAACAGCAAACTTCTCAACCAACACGAATTAGAAGAAAACGAAATCTATATTGCGACAACCAATAGAGAGATTGATTATAAAAATCAGCAGGAGTTTGAAAAGATAAAAGAGCCTATATATAGATTTGAGGCAGAAATAAATGGAGAGTTTCCAAATA
>CADBUS010000129.1 GCA_902797895.1 uncultured Bacteroidia bacterium
TTGTAGGTAGAAGAATCTATACCCGGAAATATAAGCCTCTCTACTCCGGCAGAAAAAGCCCTCTCCAAAGCGGCATCTGCATCGGCGGCAAAAGCCTCATCATACAAATGGGTATGCGTATCTACAAATTTCATAACTATAACCTTGCATACTCGCGCTCGTTTATCATCTCTATTTTACCCTCTAACTCAAGCTCTAACAGCGCAAGCATAACATCGTTGCAAGGGGCGCCGGTTTTTGCCACAAGATAATCGGCATCCCTGCTATCGGGGGTTAAATATAGCAATAATTTCCCCTTCAGGGAGCTTGAGGAAGAAAATAAGTCAGGCACATTTGCCACCTCGGAGTAGCCTGCCGCTCCCCACCCCATTGAGTTCAGGATTGTTTTGGCAGAGAGACATAGCTGAGCTACATTTTTAGTTATAAGATAGTTGCAGCCGTATGAGTTTATATCGTGCAATCTGCCCGGTACAGCAAACACATCTCTGTTGTATGAGTTCGCATAACTTACGGTGCTCATTGAGCCCCCTTTTATTCTACTCTCCAAAATTAGTAGCGCGTGGCTCATTCCTGCAATAATTCTGTTGCGCTGCAAGAAGTTACCCTTAAAGGGGGCGGTAGCTCTCGGAAACTCTGTAATCAGGGCGCCATTGTGAAGTATCTCAATAGCTAACTTTCTGTTGGAGGAGGGGTAGATAGAGTCTATTCCGCAGGGGAGAACTGCAATGGTTTTTAAGCCGTTGGCCAAAGCCGCCTTGTGGGCAGAGGAGTCTGCTCCGTAGGCCAATCCGCTAACAATCTGTAAGTCGGCAGATTGGGCACCCAAAGTTGCGGCAAGCTCCTTGATTATTGTGTTGCAGCTCTCCCTTCCATAGGAAGATACAAGCCTTGTTCCCACCACCGCAAGGCGAGGAGGCGATGTTGTTGCTCCAACAAGTTGAGAAACCGGCTCTTGAGTGGTTGCATCTGTGCCGGTATGAGTATTGAAAATAGAGCCTGTGCAGTAGAGTATCGCCGGAGCATCCGGGCAATCGCGCAGCAAAGGCGGATAAAGAGGAGAGTGGAAAGAAATAATTTTCACCCCCTTACAGCAAAGCCACTCCACTTCTCTCTTTGCCCAATCTGCCATCTGCTTACTCTTGAAAAGAGAGCCTGCACCACATAGGCCGCATATAGAATCTATCTCTTTTTCAGATAGTTGAGCGATAATTTCACCTGCCGGATTTGCAGATGTAGCAGATTCTTCCAATTCTGCAGATGCGGAGCCTTTCTCATTAAGATAACCCAGCATAGCCAGACCGTTGCGAGGGTGATTTACAAATACTCTGCTTGCAATACAGAGCAGTTCTTCAAACAAAAGAGCCATCTCAAACCAAATCTTAAATGGCGCAAGATAGCTCTATAATGCCCTCAAAAAAAGCCAATTAGTAAAATTTACCCTTTGGTGTTAAAAAATGTACAATCTTAAGATTATACATTTGTAATTAAGCTGCCAACCCTATAGATTCTTCGCTTACGCTCAGAATGACAATAACCAACTGAGCCTGCAATGCTTTTTCCGAAGACATCTGCGGAGCAGCTAGTCAAGGAAAAAGAGAATTGCAGGCGACTGATCTTATGACAACAAAACGGTATTAAATAATAAGCATAGCATCGCCATAGATACCGAACTTGTAGATATCCTTGGCATCCTTACCCTGCATTGCGTGCTTATAGGCATTCATCACTTTGTTGTAATCTCCAAATGCAGCCTGACACATAAGCATAGTGGAGAGCGGATAGTGAAAGTTTGTAACAAGGGCATCTACCACTTTGAAATCGTAAGGAGGAAAGATGAACTTGTTTGTCCAGCCATCAAGAGGCTTGATACGGTTGGTGGTGGTAACACGAGTCTCAAGTGCCCTGGCTACCGTAATACCTATTGCAAAAACCCTGTGTCCGTCATCTTTGGCGCGGTTTATTTTTTCTGCAGACTCCTCAGATATTATAACCCTCTCTGAACCCATCTTATGCTTAGACAAATCCTCCACATCCACACCGCCAAAAAGGCTCAATCCTACGTGGGAGGTTATAAAGGTATAATCAACTCCCTTGATTTCCATTCTCTTAAAGAGCTCACGACTAAAGTGGAGTCCTGCAGCCGGAGTTGCAACAGCTCCCTCTTTTGAGGCAAAAATAGTGTTGAATCTCTCAAAATCTGTCTCATTCGGGTGAATGCGTATCTCCTTTGGAATTGGGAGTTCGCCAACGCTAAAGAGAGTCTGCTTAAAATCTTCATAGCTGCCATCGTAGAGGAACCTGAGAGTCCTCCCCCTTGAGGTAGTGTTATCTATAACCTCTGCCACAAGTGAATCATTTTCACCAAAATAGAGCTTATTGCCTATCCTTATCTTACGGGCTGGATCTACCAAAACATCCCAAAGCCTCTGCTCCTTGTTGAGCTCTCTGAGCAGAGATACCTCAATCTCTGCACCGGTCTTCTCCTTATTGCCGTACAAGCGTGCCGGAAATACTTTTGTATCGTTAAGAACAAAAATATCCCCCTCTCTGGCATAGCTGAGAATATCCTTAAATAACTTGTTCTCTATCTTACCGTTAGATTTGCGCATTACCATAAGTTTACACTCATCTCTGTAATGAGAAGGCTCCTTGGCAATCAGCTCATTGCGGAACGGAAATTTGAATTGTGATAATTTCATAATTGTACAAAAAATACTCTTTCTATCTGCCTGAAATGGCACATAGCAACTTTTATACGCAGAAAAAGTGCAAAGGTTACAACATTATCAAATTCAACCCCATTTCTTTTGACGATTTAGCTTGGCCCGATGCTTGCCGAAGGGCGAAGCGAAAAATCTATAGGCGAATCGACTTAGTTTTTGTTTATAAATTTTACTATGCAATCTATGCAGATAGGTTTGTCTGAAAGCATATCTATGAAGACATTAGCAGGGTGCATATCTTCTAAGTAGAGGCGTTCACTTATATAGTTTATACCTTGGCCGTCATAATTATCACGAAAACCCTTAGAAGCCACTAATGCATCTATCTCTTTTTGAGTTGCCAACCGACGGCAACCTATGTATGGTTGAGTAAGAATTGTGCGGAATAAGTTATCCGAATCTCGCGTAAACCCTATTACATTCATCTGTGTCTCAGGGAAAAGAGAATTGTGCAATACAATGGCTTCTAAAGCTTTAGCAAGAGTAGCATAAATAGAGGTGCGTTCTTTAACTACTGAAGTATCGCCATCCTTGTAGTAAACTTTAGCCTCCGCACCTTGAGCTATTTTAGGACCAAATGAAGAAACTATAAGTGGCTCTGAATGTGGAAACCAAAGCTGTTTAGCCTCTGCCCATCGTTGTACAAGCTCCTCTTGTTTAGCATCTATTTCCCAATTTGTAAAGCTTCTTTGGCCCGTTGAAGCATCAACACCTGCCTCAAGGCTTGTTCGCGCGTAGTGGCATACGAAGTACGCCCCAATGAGCGACGCACCTGCGCAGCAGAGGCCTGCATGCTCCTGTAGATTAAATCTATCAAGATTCGTTCTTCCATTGAGTATATCGTTTGTATAATTATCTATTAGTTGAAGTGTA
This sequence comes from uncultured Bacteroidia bacterium, assembly GCA_902797895.1. Taxonomy (GTDB): domain Bacteria; phylum Bacteroidota; class Bacteroidia; order Bacteroidales; family UBA932; genus Egerieousia. The sequence goes on from CADBUS010000129.1 coordinate 3,597, forward strand.
CTCTCTTCAAACCCATTCTCCTTAATCGAGGTGTTAATTATCTCCTGTGAGATTTGCATACTCTTTACATCAAAACCAACCCAACTGCAAAGTTACATATTTTCTAAAAAAGATCTAAAGAGTTAGGTACAAAGTTGTGGTTTTTCACAACTTTAAACATAAAATCTATTTTCGAAGACTAAAACAAAAAAGAGGGCGACTAAAAAGATTCTTCGCTTACGCCCTTCGGCAGACTCAGGGCAGGCTTCTGAATGACAGCAGCCTTGCGCTCAAAAACATTTACCCCCTCATCGAGAGGGGGAAATGTTTATGATTTGGCCACAGAAGCGGCCGGTCGCTAAAGCGACTTTTTAGTCGGCCTCCCCGTTAAGCGCGGCCGCCGCGTACAACGCGGTGGGGAAATTCTCATATTGTCTCATTACTCCTCGCGCTGCGGACGCACAGCTAAGCCGTGCGCACGGCTGCCCACGTTCTGCGGAGACACAGTGCCTGAATAGAAGGTCAAGTGACGCGAGCTGTACGCATTGATCGGTACTGCGCTCCAGTAGGTGCCGGAGCCGAATCCGGCTGTGAGGGAACTGGAGGCGTGGGCGCGGTAGCCAAGCGCAGGGAAGTAGATCTCGCCGGTGCCGGTTACAGTATTTGAAGAGCGCCAGTTGGTATAGAAGGTATGACCTCTATCAAA
>CADBUS010000130.1 GCA_902797895.1 uncultured Bacteroidia bacterium
AAAGATTTGGAAACTGCCAGCGTACTCCCTATCAAGCAGAGTATTACAAAAAATGGTTAGAGCTTCTTGACAACTGTTCCTCAAACGAGGAGGCTGAAGAAAAATCTAAGGAAAACGGACTCTATACCGCCGGTGCTGCTGCCGTTGCTAAAGACCGTATTTTTGCCAACAAGCAGGCGGCATTGCAGATGGGATGGAGCGATGTGGTAGAACTATGCGATGAGCTTCTTCAAAAAATAGAGGAAGACCCTTACTACACATTCACTAACAGCGGATTATGGGCAAAACTGCAAGCAAAAAAGGATGGCTGGTTAAGAACTATTGAGGGATTTCACCGTCTTTATAAAGAGTTTGTTGAGTATAACGACAAAAGGAGTGAGCCGCAAAAATATCTCCCCAATATAATGGAAGCCCTCAAGATGCTTTCAAAACCCTCTTCGGATTTTACTACACTTGCTGCATTGCCCTCATTCAGAGCGTTAATAGAGTGTAGCGACGAGTACTATAAAGAATTTACTGAAACTATCGGCAAGGCTATTTCAACCGGCACTCTTGACTCTATTCAATGGAGTGCAGAGGCTCACAAAGATGAGATTGAAGAGCTTTGGAACAAGAAAGAGACTCTATTTGAAGAGTGTAAACAATGGTATAGTCAGCCTGTCAAGCCTGTATGCCTGAGGCTCTCACCTGAAACTGCCGATGGAGAATATAAACTCATAGATATAGAATAATATGGATCCTACTATAAAAATGATGCTCCAGAGCTATATCAGCAGCCTGGAAAATATGCAGACTAATGATGAATCCATCCGCCAAGAGGTAGAGAATTACAAGAAGGAACTTTTGGCATTCGGTGAGAGCCGCAATGATGCTACCACTTTCTTCTCCGAATTCCAGGAATCGGGCCTGATGGAAAAGTTCATGAATATTACAACAAAGATAACACAATCCGCTCAAGCCGGGCAAGAGGCTAATAAAGAGGCAAGTACTGAAAAGCATGTTGTGACTCCGGCCGAGTGGCTTGCCCCTTTTAGGACTGCCTACGACCACATCAAAAACCTCCCTATAAGAGAACGAGGGCTTGCTGTATATAGGAGGCTGTTCGAGATTGGAGAAAAGCATACCTACATCACCGAATTTCTTGCAGAAGTGGAGAAGGAGAATCTCCTATGGAAAATCTGCTCAGAGGATATGTTAGGTATTTTGGAGATTACTCTCAGCGGAATGGACCCTCTCTATAAAGGGCTGACCTATCCACTTTTAAAGAATATAGAGGCATGGAACTCTTCTGTCTGCGAAGCAGACGCATACTACTTGCAGGATCTGCTGAGTGAGGATATAGCAAAGAACTCTGCTCGCATTTTGCAAAAGGAGCTTTTTGTAATATGCCTTGGTCTTAACATTATGATTTACAGAGGACCTAAAGGCAAAGAGGGTATTATGGAGATGATTGCCACAGGAAATTGCCCAAAGCCTGCCTTTATGGGTTGCGCCTCAAATATGGTAATTGGCAAGATGCAGACTAAACGCACATTGGATATTATCAAAAAAGCACTCGGACTCAGTTTTGATGATATTATTTCAGATGAATTTCTGAAATACAAACTCATATCCACAGCCAATATATGCGGACTCTCCAAAGCCTATGTTCAGAGCAATGCTAATCTCTTGGAAATTATAGCAGATACAGTACACAATGAGATAATTCCGGATATTTCTCTTATAGATGCTGTCAAACGAGAATCTACTGTAAATTTTGGGCGATGGAGAATGCCCAATGATGCAGAAACAGAAACTGCCAAAGAGATTGCCCTCAAGAATTGCCAACATCTGCCATACTTCAAATATGAAGAGCAGTTGAAAGGACAAAGTTTCCATATTGGCATTGGAGAGGGATTTGAGATAAAACCTGTTGGTTAAGTCAAAATAGACAAAAAAAATCGTACCTTTGACAACAATAAAATATAATTTACTATGAACTTACGTACTATTAAGAAAGACATTGAGTTTTTTGTTGGAGAACTTTTGGATGATTGCTTAATCTATTTTGAGTTGTCCGGAGGTGCTAACGAAGAGGAGGTTGGCCAGATTATGGGAGAGGCACTTGATTTGGAAGATGACTTGAGAGAGAAAGTAAACAACCGCCCTAAGGAGATAAAGGCATCTACCTACTATAAAGGCATAACAAAAGAGCTTATGGAGAAGTTGGACGGCCTTTATGACAGGCTCAGTGCATTGAGCAAAAAGTAGCAGAGTTATCTCTACAATCTGAAC
>CADBUS010000131.1 GCA_902797895.1 uncultured Bacteroidia bacterium
ACGGCTCCCATCTTCCACTCTTTACTCTTTATATAGCTTGTGAGCAGCTCTTCTATTTGGGTGCAGCACTCGCTCTTGTACTGCTCTGCCTCTTGGAAGGTCTTCTCTTTGACCTCCCCTGTTCCGCCTCCTATTCCGCCTTCTCCGAACTCTACTCCAACGCTTTCTGCAATAATTTGAGCATCAAAGGTTTCTTCCAACTTTTCATTGGTATGGTATGTATTTATGCTGCTCTCTTTTATCAGATTGGCGAGCTCGCCTACGTGGCTCTTGTTCTCCTCTGTGCAGAACTTTTGCACATCTGCAGCCTCATATTCGGTAGGGGATTCAAATAGCGGTTTGCCTATCTGCGGAAACTCGTGTACAAAGTGCGCCCTCTCCTTTATGAGCGAGCAAACTTGTGCAAGGTAGAGCGTTGATTTTGAAGGCCCTTTCGGCAGTATTGGCCTCAACTGCTCGGCAAGCTGAATAGGGGTTTGTATTCTAAGATATTGCTGGTTAAACCACTTTGCTTTATCGAGATTGAATTTTGCTCCCGATTTTATAACTCTCTCCAAGCTGAAGGCCTTTACAAGCTGATTCAAAGTAAAGAGTTCCTGCTCTGTTCCCGGATTCCAGCCAAGTAGTGCAAGCAGATTGACAAATGCCTCCGGATAGTAGCCATCTTCTCTGTAACCTCTTGAAATTTCGCCATTTTCCGGATTTACCCATTTTAGCGGAAATACAGGGAATCCGAGTCTGTCTCCATCTCTTTTGCTCAGCTTGCCCTTGCCGTCGGGCTTAAGCAGAAGGCTCAGATGGGCAAAGCGCGGCATACTCTCCTCCCAGCCAAATGCCTTGTAGAGCAGGTAATGCAGAGGGAGCGACGGCAACCACTCGGCACCTCTGATAACCTCCGTAATCTCCATAAGATGGTCATCTACTATATTGGCAAGATGATAGGTTGGCAGTTGATCTGCTGCTTTCCATAATACTTTGTCATCTAAGGTGTTACTATCCACCTCCATTTCGCCGCGTATAAGGTCGTTCATCTTTATGGTCTGGTTTTCAGGTATCTTGAACCTGATTGTCCAGCTCTGTGAGGTGGCGATAAGATTCTCACACTCCTCTTTAGGCAGCGTGAGCGAATTGCGTAACTTAGTGCGGCTCTGGTAGTTATAGATAAAGGTCTGCTTGGCTGCTTCTGCCTCTTCTCGCAGTTTTGCAAGTTCTTCAGCTGTATCAAAAGCGTAGTAAGCATAGCCATTTGCCACAAGTTGCTCTGCATACTCGCGATAGATTGCTTTGCGCTGACTCTGGCGATATGGAGCGTGCGGATTCTTATCGCTCTGCTGCTCAGCTACCTTCAGGAGCCCCTCCTCTGAAAGCTCTACTCCCTCATCTGGAGTAATGCCGCACCAGGCGAGCGATTCCAATATGTACTCCTCTGCCCCCGGTACAAATCTCTGAGAATCCGTATCCTCAATCCTTAATATAAATTTTCCGCCTTTCTGCTTGGCATATAGGTAGTTATAAAGTGCTGTTCTAACTCCTCCCATATGCAGAGGGCCTGTTGGGCTTGGTGCAAATCTTACGCGAGTCTCTTTTTCCATCTTAATCTTGTGTCTGGTGTAAAAACTTGTTGTTTCCAAAAATTATCTGATTGCCTGAGTTGCCTATTACTGAAAATTCAGAGATACGAGCATTACCAATATTTTGATTGCCGCTCTCTGCTGAGCCGCCACTTAATGAGGCGTTGCGATTGTGCTTTTTCCTCTCGTATGCCGGAGTATTCTCAAGCTCAATAATCTCATTCTCATCATCTGTGATAAGAACAGGCCTGTCGCCGGGGTTTCTGCGCACAGGTTTGTCATCTCCTTTTAGCAAATCCTCTCTAACCTTTTCGCTTTTATCATCTATACTATTTTTGCTACTCAATGGACTGTATGTTGATATTGTTATATTCTCATCATCTCCTTTTGGAGGAATTATGATAGTTCCTTCATCCGGTATATCCGGCAGATTGAGCGCTTCAAAACCTGTGGCGATTATTGTTACTACAACCTTATCTCCCAAGCTATTGTCGTATGCAATACCTCGTTTGAAATTTTCCGGACTGCCGGTGTAGCTTTTTACATGTTCTATGGCTTGTTTTAGTTCAGACATCTTAAAGTGATCTTCAGAACAGGTAACCCAGACGAGTACTCCGGTGGAGGTTTTAAGGTCGCAATCGTTGAGTAGCGGCGATTTGAAAGCGTTTTCAACGGCCTTTGATGCTTTATCCTCTCCGCTTCCCTCTCCAATTCCCATAATGGCCATTCCGCTATTGCTCATAGCCATCTTTACATCATTCATATCCACATTTATAACTCCCTCTACCGTAACTATTTCCGATATGCTCTTAACAGCGGTTACCAATACCTCATCTACCTTTTTGAAGCCCTCTTTTATGCTCAGATTCTCATACTCGTTGTAAATCTTCTGGTTATCTATTATAAGCAGACAGTCTGCATATTGGCGCAGCTCTGCAATACCTTGCATTGCTCTGGCAACAAAACCCTCTCCCTCTTCTCTGAACGGTATTGTTACAACGGCTACCACTAACTTACCCATCTGCTTGGCAATCTGGGCAATAACAGGTGAGGCGCCCGTACCGGTACCTCCTCCGAGGCCGGCTGTTATAAATACCATCTCTATTTTTCCGCCGAGCGAGTTGCGTATCTGCTCTTGGCTGTATAGGGCAGCGGCCTTTCCTTTTGCCGGCTCACATCCGGCTCCAAGCCCTTCTTTGCCGAGTATAATCTTTTCATTAACCTGTTTGTTCTCAAGGGCTTGGCTATCTGTGTTGCAGATCATCAAATCTACATTACGGATATTGCTTCTGTAGATCTCCTCAACAACATTGCAGCCTGCACCGCCAACTCCAATAACCTTTATTATTGAGTTGCTGCCGCCGAACTCCACAGGATAATCGCTATATTCCTGATAGTTATCTTCCATAATAACTCTGTTTTATCTGTTATACCGTATTATCTGCACTGAACAGCCCATCGGGAGTAAGTCCATCTTTAATTTTCTTGCCTCCTTTTTTGAGTGCTCTCAAAAATCCGAATCCTTTTTTGGTTGCTTTAGGAGCTGCGGTGCCATCATTTGCGCTGTTATCAACACCAACAGTTTCCAGCTCATTTGCAGAGTTTTCCAACAGCTCTGTTTCTTGAGAGAGTGTGATATTGTTTACGCCGCCTAAATATGAAACTCCGTCATTTTCCATCTTGTTGAAGGCGTGGATAAGCATACCTACAGCTGTTGAAGCAGTAGCTTTTTTGGCCTCAATAACAGATTTAGGATCAATGGAGTAGGCATTAGGAGCTGCAATCCTTGCCTCATAACCGGTAACAAAGCTGGCAAGGTTTACAATGTTCTTAATTTGAGAGCCACCGCCTGTGAGTACAATGCCGCCTCTGAGCACATCCTTAAAGCCGGATTGCTCTATATGCCACATTACCGCCTCAAAAATCTCCTCCATTCTGGCCTGGATAATTCTGGCCAAAACCTTAATCTGTATCTCCTTATTGTTGGTGCCGCCAACCCCTTGGAGCATAATTTTTTTATTGGCTTCTGCATAGTCGCTAAAACAGCAGCCGTGATTTACCTTAATGTATTCAGCTCTGTCCCAAGCTATTCCGCATCCTGTGCTAATGTCCTCTGTTACAGACTTTCCGCCAAATGGAATAATGGCTGCATAGCGGATTATGTTGTGGTGCATAATTATAACATCTGTGGTACCCCCGCCTATATCCACCAACACGCAGCCTACCTCTTTCTCATCATCTGTAAGCACAGACTCAGCAGATGCAACAGGCTCAAGTACAATCTCCTGCACATTTATTCCGGAGAGTTTGAGGGTATTCTGTATAATCCTCTGTGAATTCTCTTTGCCTGCAAATACCTTGAATTTTGCAACTATATTCTTGCCAATCATACCCACCGGCTCGCTCACGCTCATATAGTTATCTACATTGTAGGCTTGCGGTATAGAGTGGAATACCTTGTAGCCATCTTCAAGAGCAAGATTGTAGGTGAGAGAGGTAATCTCGTTAATTTCGCTCTGAGTAATAAGCTCATCAAAATCTTTCCTCTGAATCTGCCAAGGCTCCGGAGTTATGCACTTTATGTCTTGACCGGCAATTCCTACAAGGGCTGCGCTAATCTTTACACCTATCTGCTCCTGAATCTTTTCAAGGGCTTTTTTCAGTGCTTGATTGGCGAGCTTGATATTCTCAACTCTGCCCCTTTTAACTCCTTTTGAGGCTACCTCTGCGTAGCCTACTACTTTTACTCCATTAGGAGTCTTCTCTCCTACAGCAACAACAACCTTTGTTGTTCCAAGATCAATGGCGGCAATTAAATCTTTCATCGTTTTATCTGTTACTAATTATTATCTGTTGTTTTTTCTATTCTTGTTATTACTCTTATTATCTGCACTACTCTGTTTTGCAGGCGCTTTATCCTTATCTTCCTGCGTAGCATCCTTTTTGTTCAATGTGCATACTATCTGGTTTTTGTACTTTAGGTTTATGGTAGAATATTTCTCCCATCCAACCTTTGGTGTAACATATTTGTAGTAGCTGTAGAGCTTGTTGAACTTTTGCGGTATATCTTTTAGTTCACCAAATATCACTCTCTCGTTTCCGGCTCTTGTGGAAAGCTCAATCTCCTGTTTGTCATTAAAATATATCTGCTCTATCTGAGCATTCCAAAACGGATTGCTCTCCAAAAATCTTCCAAGTTCCACAATCTTTTCCACCCAAGCGAGCGAGTCGGCTGCTTGGCTACCCTCCAGAAGCCCCTGCGGAATATTGCCCGATACCACAGGTACGTATGAGCTATACCTCTCTATCAGTGGAAAAATATAGCACTCCCCATCTATGTAAAATCCTCCGTTTGAGCCTTCTACTCTTATTATAGGTCTGCGTTGGCGAATCTGTATGTTCATCTGCCCATCGCGAGTAACAAAAATCTGGCTCTCCTTTACAACACTTCTGTGGTTTAGCAACTCCTCTAAAGATTTGAGATTCAGGCTGTCTATATGCTTATCCATAATAGGGCCCTGGAAGCGCTCTATTATCTGTACCACCTCCTGCTTGCTCACAAACTTATTGAGGGAGCTATCCAACAGCGTAACTTTCACAGCTTTGCAAACCTCGCTCTTTCTTCCTCTGCCATATAGTTTGCCGGCAAAGTAGAAGTAGCTTGCTCCTGCCACCGTAAGTACTGCATAAAGCAGAACCGTAAATGCTATTTTCCACCCTCTTTTCACTTTTTCTCTTTTTATCGCGATAGTTATATCTGTATTAGTTGTTTGTATATAAGCTCTTTATTGGTTCTACAAGGTTGGAGATATTGCCTGCTCCAAAGGTTACAACTATAGGATTTTCTCCCTCTGCTTTGCGCTTTTTGAGAAGCTCCATAAGCTCCTCTTTCTCTATCAATATTTTATTTTTGGTTGCAATCTTATCAAAAATAAGCTGCGATGTTACCCCCTCTATAGGTTTCTCTCTTGCAGGATAGATATTTAGCAGAATTACCTGATCTGCAATCTCCAACGCCTTGGCAAACTCCGCCGCAAAATCTTTTGTGCGGCTGTAGAGATGGGGTTGGAATATGGCAGTAACGGCTCTGCCGGAGAAGGCCTCTTTTATTGAGGAGAGAGCAGACTCTATCTCCTGCGGATGGTGAGCGTAATCATCTATATATACGCGCTCCGGAGTGTTAAGGTGTATATCCATTCTCCTCTCAACTCCCCTGAAACTCCCAAGTGCATCCTTAACTCTCTTTGGCTCAATGCCTCCAAGCAATGCGGCAGCGGCGGCTGCAACGCCGTTCTCTATATTCATCCACCCGGGTACTCCAATCGTACAATTCTCAATGGTGGCTCTGGCTCCGGTTTTATCTTTGTAGCAAA
>CADBUS010000132.1 GCA_902797895.1 uncultured Bacteroidia bacterium
TATATATCGCAAGAGTATGATTTACTTAGAGATACTGGCGGAGGAATAAAGCATGCTACTACATTACTCAGCGATGGAGAACCATTTTTGGTGCACAATGTAGATATATTCTCCAATCTGAATCTCGCAGAGTTTTATCGCTCTCAAAGTTCTGAAATGGAGCGGGATAGCTCTATGTTGGCCTCTGTTTTGGTAAGCGGCAGATATAGCAACAGGCGCTTGCTCTTTGATAGGCAGAGGCGGCTTAAAGGGTGGATGAATTTAGATTCCAAAGAGGTTAAATCTCCGTTTGAGGAGATTGCAAACCTCTCTTATTCTGCACAGGCAGAGAAAATTATAGAGGATATGGGGCTTGCCCCTTTTGCGTTTGGCGGAGTGCATCTGCTCTCTCCAAAGGCTTTGGAGGTAATGGAGAGTCAGCCGGAGAGATTTCCCATAGTAGAGTTCTATCTTAACAATGCAAAGCAGTATAAGATAGAGGGGGCCTATATGGAAAATCTGCAACTTTTAGATGTGGGCAAGATAGAGCAATTACCTCAGGCAGAAAAGTTTATAAGGGAGTATTATTTATGATAAAACTTTCAGACAATATTACTTTTGAGCAGGCAAAGGCCATTGTTTTTGATAAGAAAAAGCTCTCTGTTGAGCCAAAGATAATGGCAGAGGTTGAGGCCTCCTACAACTTTCTAAAGGAGTTTGAAAAGGGAAAGGTTATCTACGGAATAAATACCGGCTTTGGCCCAATGGCGCAGTACAGAGTATCTGATAAAGATCTTAAACAGCTGCAATACAATATAATACGCAGCCATTCAACCGGTGCGGGAAAACCTGTGGAGATAATTTATGTAAGGGCGGCCCTGCTTGCGAGGCTTGCCACATTTTTGCAGGCAAAATCGGGTGTGCATCCGCAGCTTGTAAAGCTGATAGTGGAGTTCCTGAACAGAGAGATATATCCTATGGTGCCGGAGCACGGCAGCGTTGGAGCCAGCGGAGATTTGGTGCAGCTTGCCCATATAGCCCTCTGTTTGATTGGAGAGGGGGAGGCTTATTCCAAAAACAGCAAGGGAGAGTTTGTGTTGCGCCCTACTGCTCAGATATTTAAGGAGCAGGGGCTTAAGCCTTTTGAAATAGAGATAAGGGAGGGGTTATCTGTAACAAACGGTACCTCTATGATGACAGGTATAGCTCTTGTAAACCTTGCTCACGCCAAGCGTCTTTTGGATTGGAGCATTGCCGCCTCTGTTGTAATAAACGAGATAGCAGCTTCTTATAGCGATTTTATGGCTCCAGAGCTAAATGGAGCAAAACGCCATAGTGGGCAAAACTATGTAGCCGCCCGTATGAGAGAGCTCTCCAAGGGGAGCAAATGTTTAAGGAGCAGAGAGAGAGAGTTGTATGTGGCAACAGATGAGAGTATCTTTAAGAAAAAGGTGCAGCCATACTACTCGCTAAGGTGTGTACCTCAGATACTTGGCCCTGTAAAGGATGAGTTGGACAATGCCGAGCGCGTTATTTTGGATGAGCTCAATTCCGCCTGCGATAATCCCATAATAGAGAGAAAAGAGGGGAATGTGCTACACGGTGGTAACTTTCACGGAGATTACATCTCTTTTGAGATGGATAAACTTAAAATAGCAATAACCAAACTCACAATGCTTTGCGAGCGGCAGATGAACTATCTTTTTCACGATAGAATCAACTCAATTCTGCCTCCGTTTGTAAACTTGGGCAAATTGGGGCTTAACTACGGTCTGCAGGCGAGCCAGTTTACAGCAACCTCAACTACGGCCGAGTGCCAGACACTCTCAATGCCTATGTATGTGCATAGTATTCCTAACAATAATGATAATCAGGATATTGTGAGTATGGGTACCAACTCTGCCCAAATTGCGGCAAAGGTAATTGAGAACAGTTATCAGGTGCTCTCAATTCAGATGATTGCACTTGTTCAGGCTGTGGATTATCTGAAGATAGCAAAAACTCTCTCTCCAAGCAGCCGCAAGCTCTACAGCAAAATAAGGGAGATTGTTCCAAAGTTTGTGGAGGATACTCCAAAGTATAAGGAGATTGAGGCGGTGGAGAGTTTCTTAAAAATAATGTAAAACTGTAACTTATTAAACAACAGTACTATATGAAATATGCACTTGTAACCGGAGGCTCAAGAGGAATTGGGGCCGCAATAAGTAAGAACCTTGCAAAGATGGGCTTTGCAGTTTTGATAAACTATGTGAGCAATGCAGAGGCGGCAGAGCAGGTTAAGAGCGAAATTGAGCAGGAGGGGGGAGTTGCCGAACTTATGCAGTTTGATGTATCAGACTCAGCTGCAGTAGATTCTGTATTGGATGGTTGGATGGCTGCCCATCCCGATGACTATATTGCTGCTCTTGTGAATAATGCCGGAGTAAGGCGCGATTCTCTGCTTATGTGGATGGAGGAGAATGACTGGTACGATGTGATAAACATACATCTTAATGGTTTTTTCCGCGTAACGCGCAAACTTATAACCCCAATGGCCACAAAAAAGTGGGGTAGGATTGTAAATGTGGCCTCGCTATCGGGAGTAAGAGGAATGCAGGGGCAGACCAACTACTCGGCAGCAAAGGGGGGCTTAATAGCTGCCACAAAGGCACTTGCGCTTGAGGTGGCAAAGAGGCGGGTAACTGTAAATGCAGTAGCTCCCGGCTTTGTTACTACAGATATGACAAA
>CADBUS010000133.1 GCA_902797895.1 uncultured Bacteroidia bacterium
AGGCCGCTCCTGTAAAGAAGGCTGCTCCTGTAAAGAAGGCCGCTCCTGTAAAGAAGGCTGCTCCTGTAAAGAAGGCCGCAACGATTACTAAAAAAGTTGTGGAAAAGGTTGAAAAACAGAAAACAGCTTCGGTTAAGGGGCCGGAGGTAAAGAATCCTCCTGTGCCTGAGTCTGCACTCGGTACAATAAAAATTAAGCCTCATTCAGTAGATAAACATACAACATCACCGGTTGTTATGACTAACGAGAAACCTAAGAATTTTGGCGTTCCGCCGTCAATAAGCAATAAGAGAAGGCTTGTGGTAAGCTATTCCAATATGAAAGAGGAGCTTGCACAGGCTTTCAAGGAGAAATATCCAAAGGGCTATTCAGACTATATGGGAGACCTCTTTAAGGTAGATAAGCCCGATGGTACCTCTTTTTATGCAATTACCTTTGAGACAGAGGATACTGTATATCTTATCAAGATGGTTGTTACAATAGACAGGCTTGAGGATGCACAGAGTTCTCTATTCCCTGAATCTGAGTCTGATGTGCCAACAGAGGGAGAGACCTTCCCTGATGACAATACAGAGAATATGTCTGACTCTGATGAAGATATGGATTAGAAAAACCTTAGATAAGATGCCTGAGCAGAGGAGGATTCTTCTGCTCGCTATTGTTGTTGGTCTTGGGTGCGGTGCTGCCGCCACTATTCTTCTGAAAGCTATACATTTTGTACAGTGGATTCTCATTGGTTGGTTCAAAACTCCGGAATCGAGCCTGCTCTATTTGGTTTATCCGGGTATAGGTATGCTTATAGCCTATCTGCTTGTTAGATACTTGGTTAGAGATAACATAGGGCACGGAGTTACAAAAGTGTTGCTCGCTATATCCAAAAATAATTCCCAGATAAAACCTCACAATACTTGGTCTTCTATGCTCACAAGTGCCATAACCATAGGCTTTGGTGGCTCTGTGGGTGCTGAGGCTCCCATTGTATATACAGGTGCCGCAATTGGCTCAAACATAGGGCGCATAGCAGGGCTTTCCTATAAGAATATGACCTTACTATTGGGTTGTGGAGCTGCCGGCGCTATAGGAGGAATATTCAAAGCTCCTATGGCCGGAGTGCTGTTCACTTTGGAGATTCTGCTCTTCAATATCTCTATGACCTCTATTTTGCCGCTTGTAATATCCTCTGTAACAGCAACTACCGTAACTTATATATTTAGAGGAGATGCGGTAGCATTTCATAATACAATAACCCCTTTTCAACTTGGGAATCTACCTTATTATGTTCTTTTTGGTGTGATATGCGGCTTTGCCTCGCTCTACTTTACCAGAATGACCTTAAAGACAGAGGACAAAATAAAGGCTATAAAGAATCCTTGGAAGCGCTGGCTGCTTAGCGCTTTGGGCTTGGGAGTTCTCATATATATATTTCCTCCGCTCTATGGAGAAGGGTATGACAATCTTACCAACTTGCTCAACGGAAATGATTCGGGGGCATTAGATACCACTTATTTTCCGCAACTTTTTTCTCTGCCGTGGATGATTCCTCTCTTTTTTGCCGGAGTATTTTTCTTTAAGGTTTTCTCAATGGCCTTTACAAATGCCGGTGGAGGAGTTGGTGGTACCTTTGGTCCCACTCTCTTTATGGGTGGAATTTTGGGTTTTGTGGTGGCAAGGAGCGCAACCCTGCTTGGAGTTGATATTCCGGAGACAAACTTTGTGCTTGTTGGAATGGCCGGCCTTATGGCAGCCGTTATGCAGGCCCCTATGACAGCTATCTTTCTAATTGCCGAAATCACAGGCGGTTATGAGCTATTGATGCCTCTTATCATTACATCTGCAATCTCCTACGCAACAATAAGGAGCTTTGAGCCATATTCCATCTACACCAAACGTATAGCAAAGCAAGGGCTCCTTCTTACTCACGATTCAGATCAGGCTGTGCTCACTCTGCTAAAGGTTACGGATGTTATTGAGAGGAATTTTACCATCGTGAAGATGAATAGCACTCTCGGCGATTTTATAAAAGATATAGCTCACTCCACAAGAAATATCTACCCTGTTTTGGATGGAAACTCTGTGATGAAGGGAGTTGTATATTTAGATGATGTTAAAGAGGATATGTTTGAGAGCAGTAAATATGATACCTCGTATGTATATACTTATATGAAGCAGCCGGAGGCGTATGTCTATGAAGATGAGAGGATGGAGAGCGTTATGGAAAAATTTGAGATTACAAAGGCTTGGAATCTGCCTGTAATAGACAGGGATGGGCACTATATAGGCTTTGTCTCAAAATCTAACATATTCTCTATCTATAGAGAGAGGCTGCAGGAGGTTTCTCACGATTGATTGTTTGCAATATGAATAAATTGTATTTAGAAAATATAGCCTCGGCGATAGGTGTAAAACTCTGGCAAGTAGAGAATTGTATAGAGTTACTTGCAGAGGGGGCTACGGTTCCCTTTGTGAGCCGTTATCGCAAGGAGGCCACAGGTTCGCTTACAGATGTTGAGGTAGCCGAGGTTAATTTCAGATACCTCAAATTTCAAGAGCTGGATAAGAGGAAAAATGCTGTAATAGCCTCTATTACCGAGCAGGAGAAGATGACAGACGAGCTGATGAAGCAGATTGAGGAGTGTACAGATGCACAGCGGTTGGAGGATCTCTATCTGCCATATCGCCCAAAGAGAAAGACAAGGGCTACCGTAGCTAAAGCCAATGGCTTGGAGCCTTTTGCACAGAGGATGCTCTCTCTTGATTTTCCGCAAATGATGAGTGTTGCCAAAGAGTTTGTAAATGAGAATGTGCCTGATGTGGAGGCGGTATTGCAGGGGGCAAGGGATATTATAGCAGAGACTATTTCTGAGAATGTGCAGATTAGGGAGGAGCTCAGAAAATACTATTCTCAATCGGGAGTATTGGAGTGTAAGGTTGCCAAAGGAAAAGAGGAGGAGGGTGAGAATTACAGCAACTACTTCAATTTTTCAGGCAAACTGCATAATATGCCTTCTCACAGAGTTTTAGCCATATTAAGGGCAGATGAGCAGAAGATTCTCTCAATCAAGGTTTCGGCAGATGAAAATATCTCAAAAAGGATAATAAACCGCCTCTTTCTGAATGGCAAAAGATGCTCTCCCCGCCAGCTTTACGAGCAGATAGAGCTTGCCGAGGAGGATTCTTATAAAAGGCTTCTCCATCCATCCATTGAGAATGAGGTACTTAAAATGGCCAAAGAGAGGGCAGATTTGGAGGCGGTAAAGATTTTTGGAGATAATCTGAAGCAGCTACTGCTGGCTCCACCGGTTGGGCAGAAGCGTACCCTTGCAATAGATCCTGGCTTTAGAACGGGGTGCAAGGTGGTCTGCTTGGATGCCCAAGAGGCTCTACTCCATCACGATGTAATAATGCCTCACCCTCCGCAGAACAAGAAGATGGAGGCTATGGATAAGATAATGGATATGGTGGAGAGGTTTGATATAGAGGTTATTGCAATAGGTAATGGAACAGCCTCAAGGGAGACGGAGAGTTTTATCAAAAGGCTCTCTTTCGGCCACCCTGTTAAGATATACACAGTTAGTGAAGATGGGGCCTCTATCTATTCCGCCTCTGAAACGGCAAGAGAGGAGTTTCCGGACTACGATGTAACGGTAAGGGGAGCTGTATCTATCGGGAGGAGACTTATGGATCCTTTGGCAGAACTGGTTAAGATAGATCCTAAATCGTTGGGAGTTGGTCAGTATCAGCACGATGTAGATCAGACTCTGCTCAAGGAGAAATTAGATGAGGTGGTTGAGGGATGTGTGAACTCGGTGGGGGTTAATCTTAATACGGCAAGCACCCACTTGCTCTCCTATATCTCCGGAGTCGGACCTGTGCTGGCAAAGAATATAGTTAAGTATAGAACTGAAAATGGGCCATTTAGAGGGCGTGGAGAGTTGCTGAATGTGCCACGCCTCGGCAAGAAGGTTTTTGAACAGGCGGCAGGCTTTTTGCGTATTCCCGATGCGGTAAACCAGCTGGACAACACCTCTGTGCATCCTGAAAGATACGCACTTGTGGAAAAGATGGCAAAAGATGCAGGATGTTCTGTTGCCGAACTTATTAAGGATGAGCAGAAGATAAACTCAATAGAGTTGCAACGCTATGTTAGGGAAGATGTTGGTATGCCAACTCTTACAGATATTGTAGCTGAGCTGAAAAAGCCTGGCAGAGATATAAGGGAGGCCGCCAAAGAGTTCTCATTCTCACAGGAAATAAGCACTTTGGAGGATTTGAAGCAGGGTATGGAACTTCCCGGTATTGTAACAAACCTTACAGCCTTTGGCGCGTTTGTTGATATAGGAATCAAGCAGAACGGCCTTATACATATATCAAATATGGGGAGCGGCCGCTACATTAAATCTCCTTCTGATGTGCTGAAACTGCATCAGCATATAAAGGTAGAGGTTATGAAGGTAGATTTGAACAGAGAGAGAATAGAACTGAAACTGCTTGCCAAATAGTTAATAATTAGATTTTTGTAAGAATAGTTAAATAATATGAACGGTAGTATAAAACAACTCAGAGAGAGCAAATGGGCAAGATGGATTGTGCTTGCGTGCCTTGTTGTGCCAATGTTTGCCTCATACTTCTTTGATGATATGTTTTCCACACTTTCGCATATCTTCAAAACACCGGAGCTATTGCAGCTTGGCTGGAACTCACAGGATTACGGTTTTTATGCAAGCGGCTACTCCTTCCTTTGCGTTTGGGGAGGGCTTATAGTTTGCGGTATGTTGCTGGATAAGTGGGGAGTAAGAAGAACAGGCTCGCTCTTTGTTGGTATGATGGTAGCAGGTGCGGCGCTTGTAGCATACGCCATATCGGGCTCATTTGCAGATAGCGCTCTTGCCTCTTGGATGAGTGGTTTTATAGGAAAACCCTCTCTTACTATAGCCTACATAGGTTGTATGCTCTTTGGGCTTGGAAGTGAAATAGCAGGAGTGGCAGTAACTCGCTCTTTGGCTAAGTGGTTCAAAGGCAAGGAGATGGCATTTGCAATGGGGGCGCAGCTTGCCATAGCAAGATTGGGTACCGCTTTGGCATTGGTGCTCTCTCCTATATTGGTTGGAGCGCACGAGGGCGGAGAGCTCTACACATTTGTTCAAACATTCCGTCCTGCCTTGATAGGGCTTGCTCTAATGATAGTGGGCCTTGTGCTGTGGAGTGTTTTCATTACAATGGATGCTAAGTTTGACAAGCAGACCGGCCTTACAGATAAAAAAGAGACCACAGAGGATGAAAAGTTCAGATTTTCAGACATATTCAAGATTCTTTCAAACAAGAACTACATACTTATATCTCTGCTTTGCGTATTCTTCTACTGCTGCATAATCTCCTTCAAAAAGTTTGCAAC
>CADBUS010000134.1 GCA_902797895.1 uncultured Bacteroidia bacterium
ATACTCGGCCGCACCACCGTACACGAGATTTACAACCCTATCAACGGAGAGTTGATAATTGGTGCAGGTGAGGAGATTACAGAGGAGATTGCTCATCTTATAGAGAGCCTCCCGATAGAGTCTGTAGAGATTCGCTCCGTACTCACTTGCGAGAGCCGCAAGGGTGTTTGCGCCAAGTGCTACGGCCGTAACCTTGCCAGAAACAAGATGGTAGAGAAGGGAGAGGTTGTGGGTGTGATTGCAGCACAGTCTATCGGTGAGCCAGGTACACAGCTTACACTTAGAACATTCCACGTGGGAGGTACAGCCTCCGCCTCTGTTGCAGAGAACGAGATTGTTTCCAAGTATGACGGACACCTTGAGTTTGAGGAGCTTAGAACACTTGATAAAAAGGCCGAAGATGGCACTAACCAGACCATAGTGATTGGCCGCGCAACTGAGCTAAAGATTGTAAACAGCGAGAGCGGAATGGTAATGTCTGAGTACAGAATACCTTACGGCTCAATACTTTACAAAAAGAACGGCGATAAGGTTACCAAGGGAGAGAAGGTGTGCGACTGGGATGCTTACAACGCCCTCACACTTGCAGATGTAGATGGTAAGATTGCATACGACCAGCTCGTTGAGAACGAGACCTACAAATCTGAGGCTTTGGATGAGTTCTCAGACCACATAGACAGAGTGGTTATAGACTCTAAAGACAAGAACAAGAACCCTGTTATCAAAATTGTTGATTCCAAGGGAGTTGAGCTTAAATCTTACAACCTGCCGCTGGGTGCCCACATTATGGTAAACAACGGTCAGAAGGTTAAGGCCGGAGATATACTTGTCAAGATTCCGAGAGCCGCCACCTCAAAGGCCGGTGATATTACCGGAGGTCTCCCAAGAGTTACAGAGTTATTTGAGGCACGTAACCCATCTAATCCTGCAATTGTTGCAGAGATTAACGGAGATGTGGAGATGGGCAAAATAAAGAGAGGTAATCGCGAGATTATAATAAAAGCCCGTAAATCAGATGAACAGAGGCACTACCTTGTTCCACTTACCAAGCAGATTTTGGTACAGGAGAACGACTATGTAAGGGCAGGAGATCCTCTTTCAGACGGCTCTATCGCTCCGGCAGATATACTTGCAATACTCGGACCTACCAAGGTGCAGGAGTATATAGTAAACGAGGTGCAGGCTGTTTACAGAATGCAGGGCGTTAAGATTAACGACAAGCACTTTGAGGTAATTGTCCGCCAGATGATGCGCAAGGTGCAGGTTGTTGATCCGGGAGACACCCGCTTCTTACCGGAGCAGCTTGTAGATAGGCAGGAGTTCTTTAGGCAGAACGATGATTTGTGGGACAAGAAAGTTGTTACAGATGCCGGAGATTCCAAGAATCTCAAAGCCGGTCAGATTGTAACGCTCAGAAAGCTGAAAGAGGAGAACTCTATGCTTAAGAGACAAGCTCTCAGAACTGTAGAGGCGCGTAACCCTGTAGCTGCCACCGCAGATCAGGTGCTCCAAGGTATTACCAGAGCAGCCCTCAAGACCAGCAGCTTTATGAGCGCCGCCTCCTTCCAGGAGACTACCAAAGTTCTATCTGAGGCCGCAATATACGGTAAGACAGATACTTTGGAGGGCTTGAAGGAGAATGTAATCTGCGGCCACCACATACCTGCCGGTACCGGACTGCGTGAATATGACAAGATTGTTGTAACAAGCGCAGAGGAGTATCAGAGAATGATGAAGGCACAGAGCGAGATAGCTGCTGAATAAGTTACAGGCAGAAGAGGAGCGGAGCAGAAAAGGAGCGGCAACGCCCTACTTCTCAAATATTAAGGGGGTGACCAAAACTATTTTGGCCACCCTTTTAATATTCCACAGCCCACACTCTCAGCCCACTCTCTTTCTGAAGGAACCCCACTATCTTTCTGAAGGAACCCCACTATCTTTCTGAAGGAACCCCACTCTCATTCTGAACGCTTTCCCACTGTCATTCTGAGCGCAGCGAAGAATCTATTACTCAGCCCCCTTTACCATCCCCACCGTCATTCCGAGCGCTTTCCCACTGTCATTCTGAGCGCAGCGAAGAATCTATTTAATCTTATGCTTTCTTAGACTCTTCACTCCGTTCAGAGTGACAGATAAAGCAATTTTCAGTATCCCACTTTTATCATATTATTTATACCTTTGCAAGTTGTAGAAACAGTCCTCAATAAAGCAATTTATAATTAAAAACAAACAATATGAGAAAAGTATTTATTCTTGCAGCAATTGCAACACTGGCCTTCTCCTGCACCAAAAAGGAGAGCGGATACAGCGTAACTGTAAAGAACGAATCTGGTGATTTCCAGAAAGTTATCCTTTCCAACGGCTCAAAGGAAAATCCTATTGAGGATACATTGGAATTTGTGAACTCAACCGCCACCTTTACAGGCAAAATCAACGGTTGGGAGGTTTACAGACTAAAAGGTGTAAAAGCTACCGGAGAGAGCGCTATGCTTGCAGAGCTCTACTTGGAGAA
The DNA here is from genome assembly GCA_902797895.1 of uncultured Bacteroidia bacterium. Lineage (GTDB taxonomy): Bacteria > Bacteroidota > Bacteroidia > Bacteroidales > UBA932 > Egerieousia. The sequence goes on from CADBUS010000134.1 coordinate 2,513, forward strand.
TGCAGACTATAGCGTAACTATTCCTGCAGATGAAAAAAGCAGAACTCAGATAACATCCACAACTTCAAAACTCCAGAAGCAAATAGACTCTTTAGCAGCACTTTCCGCAGCTGTTTATGAGGGAATAGATATGGATGGAATGTTTGCAAAGTTCAGAGACAAGGAGACCCCTCAAAAAGTAAAGGACTCTATCAGAGAGCTTATGAACAGCCTCAGAGAGAAGAGTGGCAGTTATTTGGATAATTATCTCGCCCAGAATCCAACCTCCCCTATCGCACTTTACAATGCCTATCAGAACATCAGATATGTGAGCTTAGATTCTGCAAAAAAGATTCAGAATCTCTTTGCCGGCGTTGCAAACTATGCAGAGAGCAGATATCTCAAAGGCATCAAAGATGCAGTTGCAAAGAAAGAGGCACTTGCACCGGGCCAGCAAGCTCCTGACTTTACACTCAATGATACCGAGGGTAAGCCTGTAAAGCTCTCAGATGTATATCCTAAGAACAAGATTACTATGATAGATTTCTGGGCATCTTGGTGCGGCCCTTGCAGAGCATTCAACCCAACCCTCACAAAAATCTATGCAAAGTATAACAAGAAAGGCTTTGGCATTTTGGGTGTATCTTTAGACAGACCGGGAGACGAAGATAAATGGAAAGAGGCCATTAAGAAAGACAAGCTTGTTTGGCAGCACGTTTCAGACCTCAAATTCTGGGATTGCGAAGCCGCTAAACTTTACAATATCAGCTACATACCTCAAAGCTACTTTGTAGATTCAGAGGGCAAGATTCTCCTCGCCTCACCAAGCGAAGAAGAGATTGAAAAATTCCTCAGCGAGAACCTGAAATAAGTAATCGTCAATAAAAAAATAATGCTCACCTTGAGCAAAGCAAAGAGTCTTAAAAAGAGATAATTCTTAGGTAGTTCAAACTGCTGATAGATTCTTCGCATTCGCTCAGAATGACAGTGGGCTGCGTAGCAGCTGTGGGATAGCAAAAGGGGGGGGCCAAAACTTTTGGTCACCCCCTCTTTTTGTTTGCTCATTATTTTGAGCAAGTCAAACTCCTTGTAGCCTCTCCCCCATTATCGTACAGTTGATAAGTTTACAAATATGCCAATTTTGCTGTAAATATATCTGCATTATAAAATTGGAGATGGGGAGATCCGGCGCAGCCACAACTTAAACAGGGAGTCATTTAATGAAATTTTCTGCCCATCCACATCGATAAGGTCTCTCTTTAGCAAAGCTTTTTTGATAGCTTGTACATTTGCCGAGGATTCTAACCGATATTTCTTAAGTACTTCTTTACGGCTAAAGCCTGTAGTAATGCCATTTGCAAGAGCGTGAACAAAATTAAGTTGCAACTCCGAAAGCTGCTCCACCTCTCGCTGAAAGAAGAGTTTATTCTGCTCTAAAATGTCATCAATAGCAGTAGCTATATCTTTGTCGGTAACTACTTTACCAGACTTATACCAAACTAACCAGGCTAAATGTTGCACATAAGAGGAGAGATTTTCTGTGGCCTCACAAATTGTAGTAGCTTGTTCGGGGGAGATGCTTTTTCCGGTCTTGCTGAACTTAGTGCAGATGAACGACACCCATTCTTCTGTAGGAATTTTCTTCAAGAACATCATATCACCGAATTTATAGAACGGCATACTTTTATCGTTGAAGAAGTTCTCCATAAGATGCTTCTTACTGCCAAACATACAATAAGTTACATTCTGCTGATGCTGCCAAACAGAACGCAATCTCTTTTGGAACTTTACAGAGTCGGCAAAATCTGCTATCTGCTGAAATTCATCCAAGCAAATAATCAAATGTCCCTTTCTCTTTTGAGCAATTTTCTGTGGCAGTTGCAAAATATCGTTTTCTGTATCATTTTTAGGATTCCACTCGAACGAGAGCGAAAAATCTTCCATCGGATTTGGACCAAATGAAAACTTCGGAGAGATACTCGATAGGAATGTTTTGGCTGTATTTATCCATTCATCAAGTTTTGATGATGTCTGCTTGATAATAGCCGTAGCAAAGGTATGATAGAATTCATACTCCGATTTGCATTGAAAAATATCTATAAAAACGGGTTTTATCTCAAAACTTTTAATATCTGAAATCACCTTTTTCACTAACGAGGTCTTACCCCACCTACGAGGAGAAATCAAAATAGTGTTAATTCCGTGCGTAAGATTGGCTTTAAGACGCTTGACATCTTCTCTTCTATCAGTAAAAAATGCTCCTTCCGCAGCTTTGCCAAATACAAAAGGGTTCTCTGTTGCCATTGCTTTATACTTATATTTCAGGCACAAAGATATGAAACAATTTTATTACTAACAAACTTATTACTAATAGACTTGTTACTAAATTGTCTGATAGATTCTTCGCATTCGCTCAGAATGACAGTAGGCTTGCGTTCAGAATGACAGTGGGCTTGCGTTCAGAATAACAGCTTTGTGCAGAATGACAGTGGACTTGCGTAGCAGCTGTGGGATAGCATAAGGGGGTGGCCAAAAGTTTTGGCCACCCCCTCTTTTTTAGGCTGATGCTCTATTATCTGAACCTATAAGGTTTTTTGTGGGTTCCATCTATCAAAAGAGGACCCTTATGGCGATACCTGCTATAGGCAGACTTGGTTGGAGCAGAGCCGTAGGTATCAACTATATCTACATCGCGGCTCACAAAATCTGCAACTGTTGGGTTTTTGCCTGCTGTCTCCATAATACGGCAGTATATCTTCCAACGGCTGAATGTATTAAAGTGAGGACGGTTATCTATCATACAACTTATGTTCTCTGAACGATATATCCCCAAACCATATATGTAAGCACCTTCAAACAAACCTATGTTGGCACCTGCATAATCCGGCCTGTCTGCAAAAGTTTTCCAGTTAGCTCCAAAAACATTCGGAGTCTTTTCTATATCTCCATCCATCCAAGCGCGTGTGGTTTCATTAAATTCAGGTAGATAGATATTGGCGTATGTGCCCCTTCCCTGCCAGGCTCTGAAACTTCCCTCATTCTCATAAGGAAAGTTTGTAGTCTTCTCATATACATACTCATCGCCGAGTAAGCCAAAACCGTGGCCTCCAAATTCGTGCCTTAATGTATTCCAAGAATCTCCATAGCCGCTACCAACAGGGTGCCTTGCAGGTGTTTGTGCTATTGAAAGTATCGTATAACCCTCGTAATACTGGAAATCTTTTTTATTAGCAGGATCACCATAAACTCCGGCACTCCAGATATTTGTACCGGCATATTGATTGGTGTTGATAATTATGCTTATTGGAGACCAAGTTAGGTTTGTGCCGGTAGCCCAAGTTGAAACTCCTCTCATACCGGGCGCATTGGCTGCATAATCTATAACTGTTGCAGTATTACAGCTTATGCCGGTTGAATACCCCCCTTCCCAAGTACACTTGAACTTGGTATCAACAACAGTTGTAGGGTTATCCCATTCTGGTCCAACGCTCATACCTGCCTCATTTGAATAGGCTGCAACCACATATACGGTAAAGTAATTTGCGTATGCCTTATATGGCTCGTATGCAAAGAGAGCACCTATAGCCTTCTCTATCTCCTGGTCAAACTGACCGCCATATTTGTAGAGCTCCTGTGTATAACCATCGCCCATATATATCAGTTTCACAGGATTAGGAGTACTTCCTAATGTAACCTTGTTGATAGTTCCGCCGGTTCCTATGTTGAACTGCTGAACCTCCTTGTCTGCCCAATAAGATTTTGTTGATGTTGTAGTAAAGGTTACTACATCACTCTCTACCCTGCCACCATCATATCCGTCATCCGCTACCACTTTCAGATAGTAGGTAGTATTCTTGTCAAGCGGCTCCTTAAACATTGCCTTTTTATTTGTTGTCTTTGGCAGAGATGTCCAAGTGTTCTTGTCTTTAGAGAGCATTACGGTATAGTTAATCTCATCGCCATCGCCATCGGTACTTGCATTCCAAGAGATCTCCGGCATATACTCGGCAGAGCCCTTAGGAGCTATAATCACAGGCTTGGTAGGAGCTTTGTTCGGAGCAGCTGCCTTAGTTATATTTACACCAATCATCTGGTTTCCGCACTTTATTGTAAGCAGTGCCACATCACTCTTTCTTTCATTATTGGCTGCTGTTGTTACAGTAACCTTAACATTACTGCCTTTACCTTGTTTAGGATTAACATCTACAAGCCAAGTTGGCTTAGGGTTTGGCATAGTGATAGTCCAAGTTTCGTTGCTCGTAATCTCAAAAGTTGCGCTCTTACCATTCTCATAGCTGATATTAACGCTCTCTGCAGAGAGGGTTATTTCTGCAGCTGCAACTTGCAGATTTACAGAAGCGCTTTTGCCGGCGGATGTTACCGTAAGAGAACCACCGCTTGCACCTGCGCCAGCCTTTACCGTTACGGTAGCACTACCTTTTCCTGCCTTAGGAGTTACAGTATAGCCTGTTGGTGCAGTTGCAGTCCAAGACTGAGTGGTTGTAATATTTACAGTTCCAGACTCTCCTGCTTTCAATGTAAGTGAAGAAGGAGTTACACTAACTCCACCGACCTCAGGCTTTTTAGATGGCCCGTCACCACAAGAGTACACTGTCAATACTACTGCGGCCAACAAAAGAGCCGCGGCAGCAAAGAGTTTATTCTTCTTAGTTTTCATATTAAGTATTGTATTTGTTTTTCGCTTATTCGCTACTCTATTCCTTGCAGAATAGACAAAATCAATACAAATATAGAAAATTAACAAATATTGAGCTAACTTTGGGGTACTTCTTTGGCAGATGTTAAGAATATATTAAGGGGTATGATAGGTATATTTGATAGTGGAGCCGGTGGACTTACGGTGTATGGTGAGCTGCTAAAAGCCTTGCCGGCAGAGAGTTATATATATGTTGCCGATGGGGCGCACTGCCCTTATGGCCCAAAAACAAAGGAGTATATTATGGAGAGGAGCAGGCGCATTGCCTCTTTTTTAATTGGCAAGGGGGCGGAGGTTATTGTGGTGGCCTGCAATACCGCTACTGCTGCCGCCATTGAAACTCTTAGGCAAGAGTTTGATATTCCGATAGTTGGAATGGAGCCGGCTGTAAAACCGGCCTCCCTCTCAACAAAGAGTGGGGTTATAGGGGTGCTTGCAACCCGAGGCACTTTCAAGGGGGAGCTGTATCTGAATACCGCAGAGAAATTTGCCCATAGCAAACAGATTAAACTTATTGAGGTTATTGGCACAGGGTTAGTGGAGGCTGTAGAGAGGGGAGCGTTAAATACTCCTGAAACTCAGCAGCTTGTAGAGAGTTATGTTTTACCTATGCTCAAGGAGAATGCAGATTGCATTGTGCTTGGTTGCACCCACTATCCTTTTCTGGAGGGAGCCATAAGAGCTACCGTAGCTGCATACACCAACAAACTCTATGATATTCAGATAATAAACCCTGCTCCTGCCGTTGCAAAGAGGGTAAAAAGTATATTGGAGGAGCTACACCTACCAAAAAAGGGGGCGGTAGCGGCTCAAAATAGAGCAGATGAGTTAAACTATCTAAACACAAAAAGCAATAATCTTATTCTTACAACCTCCTCAGATACAAGGGTTTTAAGAGAACTCGCAACTATAGTTACCTCAGAGGCCGCAGCTGCACTCAAAGAAAAGGGGGCTGATGGTATTACTATCGGGAGTGAAAATTACATATCTTTGGCGCTCTAAATCTGTATTTTTATACAAACTAATAATTATATATGGATACCAGATTACTTTTTTACTTGGTTCCTATAGCGTCTTTGATTGCACTTGGATTTGCCTATTTCTTTTATAGGCAGATGCTTAAAGAAGATGAAGGGACACCAAAAATGAGAGAAATCGCTCTCTATGTAAGGCAAGGTGCTATGGCTTATCTTAAGCAGCAGTACAAAATTGTGGCAATAGTTTTTATTGTATTGGTACTGTTATTCTCATTTCTTGCTTATGTGTTAAAAATTCAGAATGAATGGGTGCCGGGTGCTTTCCTTACCGGTGGTTTCTTTAGCGGCCTTGCAGGTTTTATAGGTATGAGAACTGCCACATTTGCCTCAGCCAGAACAGCTAACGCTGCCAGAAAATCGCTCAACAGCGGTCTTAAAGTGGCCTTTAGAAGTGGTGCTGTAATGGGGCTTACCGTTGTTGGACTTGGGCTTTTGGACATATCTCTCTGGTATCTTGTTTTGGACTACTTTGTTAACCCTACAGATATGAGCCAGAAGCTCACCATTATAACTACCACAATGCTAACCTTTGGTATGGGTGCTTCAACTCAAGCTCTCTTTGCAAGAGTGGGTGGCGGAATATATACAAAGGCTGCCGATGTTGGGGCCGACCTGGTTGGAAAGGTTGAGGCCGGAGTGCCGGAGGATGATCCTCGCAACCCTGCTACAATAGCTGATAATGTGGGAGATAACGTGGGCGATGTTGCAGGTATGGGAGCTGACCTTTATGAGTCTTACTGCGGCAGTATTCTTGCAACCGCAGCACTTGGTGCCTCTGCTTTTGTTGGCAATACTGATATGCAACTCAAGGGAGTTTTTGCCCCTATGCTTATTGCAGCGGTGGGTGTATTCCTCTCTGTTATAGGAATTTTCCTTGTTAAGACAAAGGAGAAGGCTGGTATGAGCCAGCTGCTTAAATCGCTCAGCGTGGGTATAAACTTCTCCTCTGTGATTATTGCTGCATTTGCTTTTGCAATACTCTATCTTCTGAAGATTGAGAACTGGATTGGAGTATCTTTCTCCGTAGTAACAGGGCTTGTGGCTGGTATTATAATTGGCAAGACCACAGAGTTTTACACCTCTCACTCATTTAAGCCAACCCAAAAAATTGCAAAGAGTGCAGAAACCGGCCCGGCTACTGTAATTATTTCCGGCGTTGGTACAGGTATGATTTCTACTGCTATTCCTGTTTTAACTATTGGCGTAGCAATCATATTGGCATATATGTGTGCTATTGAGTTTTCTGCAGATTTGCTCTCAAAGCAGAATCTTGCACTCGGGCTATATGGAATTGGAATAGCTGCTGTGGGTATGCTTTCTACACTTGGAATTACTTTGGCTACAGATGCTTACGGCCCTATTGCAGATAACGCCGGTGGTAATGCTCAAATGAGCGGACTGGAGCCTGAGGTAAGAGAGAGAACAGATGTGCTTGATGCTCTTGGAAATACAACTGCCGCAACAGGCAAGGGATTTGCCATTGGCTCTGCAGCCCTTACCGCTTTGGCTCTGCTTGCCTCTTATATTGAGGAGGTTAAGATAGCCCTTATGAGAATTGCAGACAAGAGCGGCTTGGAGGCAGCTATCAGAAATCTTAATACTCAGGAGCTTAAAGTAGATTCTGCATCTGAGTTGCAGAGTGCCGGCTTCTCAGATTTTATGACCTGGTATGATGTTACCCTTATGAATCCTAAGGTTTTGGTGGGTGTATTCATTGGAGCTATGCTCGCATTCTTATTCTGCGGCCTCACGATGGGCTCTGTAGGAAGAGCTGCCCAAAAGATGGTTGAGGAGGTTAGAAGACAGTTCAAGACACGCAAGGGTATTTTGGATGGTACCGAGACTCCTGACTATGCACGTTGCGTAGAGATTTCTACTCGCAGTGCTCAGCGCGAAATGATTGGCTCATCGCTACTTGCCATTGCCGCACCTATTGTGGTAGGTATTGTACTTGGAGTTTCCGGCGTGCTCGGATTGTTGGTTGGCGGCCTTGCAAGCGGCTTTGTGCTTGCCATATTTATGGCCAACTCCGGCGGAGCGTGGGATAATGCCAAAAAGTTTGTAGAGGAGGGCAACTTTGGCGGCAAGGGCTCATACGCCCACAAGGCCACAGTTGTTGGAGATACTGTTGGAGATCCATTCAAAGATACCAGTGGCCCATCGTTGAATATACTTATCAAACTGATGAGTATGGTATCTATTGTTATGGCAGGAGTTACGGTGGCGTTCAACCTGCTATAACCGAGTAAATACCTTTATATTGCTTTGCGAATGAAGCCGTTAAGGTTTGAACCAATAAGTTATGATTACCTGTGGGGGAGAGAGCTTTGGCTGCTCTCCCCTATCGCAGGTAAGGAGAGCCTTTGCAATGGCAAGCCTCTCTCTGCATACATAGCAGAGTATAAGGAGAGGCTGTTGGGCAAAAGGAGCATCAGGCTTTATGGGGAGAGATTTCCGCTACTTATAAAGGATATAAAATCGCGTCAGCAGCTCTCTGTGCAAGTGCATCCCGATGACCAAATGGCCCACACAAAAGGATTGCCGAACGGCAAAAGCGAAATGTGGTTGGTTAAGGAGGTTTGTGGAGCCGATTTGGCAAGCAGAGTGGATAAGGGGTATGAAGATGATGCAAACCAGATAATTGTAGGGCTAAACAACCATCTAACGCTCAAGGAGTTTGAAACCATTGTGCGCCAAAGCGTAGAGAGTCCGGATGTAGAGCTTGCAGAGCAGAGATTGGAGAGCCAGCTGCGCAGCTACAAAGCGCAAAAGGGAGATTGCTTCTATATTCCTGCAGGAGTGGTGCATAGTATTGGCGCAGGGCTAAATATACTTGAAATTCAGCAGGCTTCTGATACTACCTACAGGCTCTACGATTTTAATCGCACAGATAAAAACGGTAAAAAAAGAGAGCTTCATATAGAGGATGCGCTTTGTGCTATGGGGCAAAATGGAGAGAT
>CADBUS010000135.1 GCA_902797895.1 uncultured Bacteroidia bacterium
CGCGCGGAGGCTATTGATATGATAAGTTCTCTTGGCGGCAAATCTCACAATGTTGTAACGGCAGTATGTATAAGAGATAACAGGCGTACCATCTCGTTTTCAGATATTTGCAAAGTAGAATTTGCCAGCCTCGATAAAGAGGAGATAGAATACTATGTAGATACCTTCAAGCCATACGACAAGGCCGGCGGCTATGCCATACAGGAGTGGATTGGACTTGCCGGTATAAAATCAATAAGCGGCAACATCTATACGGTAATCGGCCTCCCCACCCAAAGGCTTTATAAAGAACTACTTAACTTTTAACAAGCACCTCCTGATTTACTATTTTAAGGCGGCCGCTATCTGCAAGTTCCACCAAAACACTCATATAAAGCTCCTCATCGGCAAGCGAGAGCCCCCTTATATCTTTGATTGTAGCTCGCCTACCCTCACTTTGGCAACGCTGCAGATATTCAAAAATAGCCGCCTCAACTCCCTTTCTTACAGAGAGTTCGCTATTTGATGCAGATTGGCGCTTCAAACAGACATCACATATTCCGCAATCCCTCTCCAAAGGTTGTGAAAAATACTCTGTCATATACCTGCTGCGGCATACGCTACTCTGCCGAGCATAATCAGCCATCGCCTCTATACGCTCTTTGAGAGTCTCTTTTCTCCTTACATATCTCTGCGGATTGATATAAAAATTATTCTCTTGCAGCCGCTCGCAGTTTATAAAAATCATAGGAGTTCTTATCTGCGGTATATACTTAATTATGTGTGCCTTAGAGAGAGCCTTCAACTTTCCTTTAACATTCTCAGGGCTATCGGCCGTAACCCTTGCAATATACCCTTCATCTATTGTTGTCATTTTGGAGAAAAGCCCTGTGTAGAGCCTCATTACAGAGCGCACAAAGTTATCCATCTCCGGGCTGGCAAGCTGCACATTATAAAGCTCATCGCGAGATACTATAAATTCTATTCGCGATGGATTGTCTATCTCATCGGTAACCTCCCAATATCCCTCCTGCTCAATATACTTTATTGCATAGTAGGCACTTTTGATATTGTAGCCATACTTTAGAGCAAACTCTTGCAAATCAAACTTTCTCATAGAGCCAAAGCCATCGCCATATGCAATTTTGAGATAGTTGAACAGGTGTTGATATATCTTTGCCATATACTCTACCGTAGGGAAAGATATTGTATGCAACTGCCTTAACCTCTGCAAATCTGAAATATTCCAAAGCATTACAGCCCAAGCCCTTAAACCGTCTCGCCCAACTCTACCCGCCTCTTGGAAATAAGCCTCCAAAGAGTCCGGCATATCTATATGCACTACAAGTCTGACATCCGGCTTGTCTATTCCCATACCAAAGGCGTTGGTTGCCACAATAACCTTAGTCTGCCCCCTCATCCAGCTATCTTGCCGCTGCGAGCGTGTCTCCTTTCCCAACCCAGCGTGGTAAAAATCTGCACTAATCCCGCTGTTGCGCAAAAAATCTGCAATCTGTTCGCACCGTTTTCTCTCTCTGCAATAGACTATCGCTGAGCCATTTCCTATCTTTTGTGGATATGAGGCGCATACTCTCAGCAGCCTCTCAAGTTTATCTTCGCACTCTCTTACTATGTATGCAACATTATCTCGGCTAAAGTCTGTTGCCACAATGTTTTTCTCCCTGAAAGTCAGCTGCTCCATAATATCATCGCACACCTGAGCGGTGGCGGTGGCGGTTAGCGCAATGGTAGGCACCTGCCCAACAAGTTCCTTTATCTTTTTGATGGTTAGATAGGCCGGGCGAAAATCATATCCCCATTGGGAGATGCAATGTGCCTCATCTACAACCAAATAAGAGATTTTCATTTGAGTTACACAGCTCTCAAACAGGCGAGTAGAAAGCCTCTCCGGAGAGAGATATAAAAACTTATAATCGCCATATATGGCATTGTTTAGTGTAATATCAATATCCCTCGCGCTCATACCGGAGTGTATAGCCAAGGCCATAACTCCCCTATCTCTAAGGTTTTGCACCTGATCTTTCATAAGGGCGATAAGCGGAGATACTACAAGGCATATCCCCTCCGCAGCAATAGCCGGCACTTGAAAGCAGATAGATTTTCCGCCTCCGGTAGGCATAAGAGCAAGGGTATCCCTACCGGCCGCAATACTCTCTATAACCCTCTCTTGAGCAGGGCGGAAAGAGGTAAATCCCCAATACCGCTCCAAAATAGCTCTATATTTCTCCAACGCTTCCATTGAACTTCAAAGATAGCGCAAATCTCCCCAAATATCACTACATTTGCTCACAATGAATAGATAATAATAACCTTTACAGATATGAAAAAAATATTTTTGATCTCTGCCGCAATGGTGTTATTATTTGCAAGTTGCAAATCTAACACACAGGGCAACAACGAATTAAACGGTACTACAGATGGAGTGGATAGCACAACCACCGCCACCACCTATTACACAATTCCGGAAATTACAGAGCCCGTAGCATTTCAAGTTTGGAAACTGATTGCCGATGGCGAGTATGAGTGCCCTGCTGATTGCACTCTTGAATACTTCTATCTCTACGATAAAGATGAGGGCTTTTTTGCCTCAAACAACATCTATTGCTATCCCTATAAAGATGGTGGCTATTTAGCTATACATAAGTATATGGAAGCTGCCGAAGGGCAAGGTGGTGAGTATCGGCACAATTTTTATAACTTCAAGGATGGTGTTTTGACTAAAATTGAAAACCCTATTCCTCTTCCAAACTTTATTGATCTTATTGTTGGTGAGGAGATGCGACGTGGACAAGATGATATTGTGGATAAACTTTCTGAGCTGTATAAAGAGAATCCAAGGGGGCTTTTAAACTATTTTTATTCCCCTTCTGATGGCATTTTGGTAACTCAGCTTTACCCACTCTCTTACAGAGCCTACCTTGAGCCTGATAAAAATGGTAACTGCAGATGGTTGGAACAGTTCTGGGAAATGATAGAAGAAGATAGTGATAAGCTCAGATATATTTGGGATGGCAGTGGCTTTGTTGAGAGCACAAATAGGTAAATTTTAATACTGAATTGATATTAGATTCTTCCAAAAGATTATCTTTGCCGAATTAGAAAACTAAAAGTTTATGGTAAATATTGATTTAACTAAGTACGGTATAACCGATGTAAAAGAGGTTATTTATAATCCTTCATACGAGCTCCTTTTCAAAGAGGAGATGAGGCCGGAGCTTACCGGCTATGACAAGGGGCAGCTCACAGAGCTTGGAGCTGTTAATGTAATGACAGGTGTTTACACAGGGCGCTCTCCTAAGGATAAGTTCTGGGTAATGGACGATAAGTCTAAAGACACAATCTGGTGGACATCAGACGCTTACAAAAACGACAACAAGCCTGTTACCCAGCAGGCGTGGGAGGAGCTAAAGAAGATTGCACGCAAAGAGCTCTCCGGCAAAAAGCTCTATGTTGTGGATGGCTTCTGCGGTGCCAACGAGAACACCCGTATTAAAGTACGCTTTATTATGGAGGTTGCCTGGCAGGCACACTTTGTAAAGAATATGTTCATACGCCCTACAGATGAGGAGCTTAAGAACTTTGGCGAACCTGATTTTGTAATTCTCAATGCCTCAAAGGCTAAGGTAGAGAACTACAAGGAGCTTGGCCTAAATTCAGAGACTGCAGTAGTATTCAACATTACAGAAAAGATGCAGATAATTCTCAACACTTGGTATGGTGGAGAGATGAAGAAAGGTATGTTCTCATATATGAACTATCTACTTCCTCTCCAGGGTATTGCAGCAATGCACTGCTCCGCCAATACCAACGAGAATGGAGAGACTGCCATATTCTTTGGCCTCTCCGGCACAGGTAAAACCACACTCTCAACAGATGATAAGCGCGCTCTTATAGGTGACGATGAGCACGGTTGGGACGACGATGGAATCTTTAACTTTGAGGGCGGCTGCTATGCAAAGGTTATAAATCTTGACCGCAACGCAGAGCCTGAAATTTATGGTGCAATAAAGAGAGACGCTCTGCTTGAGAATGTTACAGTAGATGAGAAGGGTATGATAGACTTTTCAGACAAGAGCGTAACGGAGAATACTCGCGTATCCTACCCTATCTACCATATCAGCAACATAGTAAAGCCTATCTCCAAAGCCCCTGCTGCAAAGAAGGTTATATTCCTCTCTGCAGATGCATTTGGAGTGTTGCCTCCTGTATCCATACTTACACCGGAGCAGACAAAGTACTACTTCTTGAGCGGCTTTACTGCAAAACTTGCAGGAACAGAGAGAGGTATTACAGAGCCAACTCCAACATTCTCAGCCTGCTTTGGCGCAGCATTCCTCTCGCTCCACCCAACAAAATATGGCGAGGAGCTTGTAAAGAGAATGGAGAAGGCTGGAGCAAAGGCTTACCTTGTAAATACAGGTTGGAACGGAACAGGCAAGAGAATCTCTATAAAGGATACCAGAGGAATTATCAACGCAATATTGGATGGTTCAATAGATAAGGCGCCTACCAAAAAGATGCCTTACTTTAACTTTGAGGTTCCTACGGAGCTCCCTGGAGTGGAGACAAAGATTTTGGATCCAAGAGATACATACGCCTCTGCAACTCAGTGGGATGAAAAGGCTAAGGATTTGGCTTCCAGATTTATAAAGAACTTTGAGAAGTTTACCTCAAACGATGAGGGCAAATCTTTGATTGCAGCAGGTCCTATACTCTAACCTCTCCAACCGACTGAAGGGCAGTGTAATAATGAGAAACACAAACTGCTTGCAACAGAAGCAAGAGCAGCACAGTCCCAGCCGCAG
>CADBUS010000136.1 GCA_902797895.1 uncultured Bacteroidia bacterium
GGCTTAGCCTCTCTCTGCAACGGCCTTTCTTATGTAATAACAAATGATAAAATAAAACACAATGAATCAAAAAACACAGACATTCAAAGGCTTTTGGGATGCCTTTGCTCTGCCACTTGTTAGCAGCTCTGCCAAGTGCAACACACAACGCAGTAGCGCACAACACAGCAGGGCATTAGGCGGCACTGCAACCGCCATTATCCTGTTGGCCTTTGTAGTTAGTTTGCTTGGAGTGAGTTGTAGCCGTAGTGGGCTACCAGGTAATGTTAGCGGTATTTCGTTTACCGCAAGTGCCGGCAACCCTCTCACTAAAGGCACAACAGATTTTTACAGCAACACCTACTATGGGGGAGAGGGGAGCGTAAATGCAGGTAAAGAGGCTATCTATTGGAGCGACGGCGATATAATTACAATCGCCTGCGCCCAAGCCGATGGTCTAAAAACAGCCCATTACTCTCTTGTCCCTAATGCTTCTGACTTGCGTAAAGCTATGGTTTATCCCACTCCTTCACTCAACCCTAACGGCTTGCAATGGGGTAGTGGACAGCACTTTTTTTATGCTATTTATCCATCTAAAGAGATTGCTGCTTCTGATGCAAAGAGCTACGTCTCTATTGCCCCATCCGGCATATTAACAGCCTATATTCCTCAGAAGCAGCCATTGAGTTTAGATGCTTCTTCTACCTCTGCTCTTAGGAAATATAATCCGGTAATGAAGTATCTCTATCTGTATGCCGGTGCTCGTACTGCAGCTAATGCCGATAAAGTTTCACTTGAATTTCGTCCTGCAACAACTGCGTTTCAGTTTACTGTTGGTGGGGAGGATGCAGAGGAGTTGATACTTAACAGCTTTACCCTCTCCTCTACCTCTTGCGCTCTTAATGGAGAGTTTAAGGGAAAAATAGCGGAAAACGGCTCCTCTATCTCTTTCAAGAGTGCAGATGGCGGACTTATTCCGTCTGCCTCAATAGAGGCGGCTCGTTCGGTTACCGTAGATTTGGGAGGTAGCGTTGTGAGTTCTTCTAAAAAGGTGATTTTCACTTTGTTTGCTCTGCCTGGCAGCAATATATCCGGCAAAGAGGATATATTAACTAATCTTAAAATCAGCTTTAATATCTCTGCCGGTAGCGAAACCTTTACTCGCAGTTTGGAGCTTAAGAAGAGCGGTAACTTTGTTGAGTATCCGGGTAAAAAGAAGATGATCTTTACTCTTACCCTACCTAATATGAAGGACTGCCGTTTTACAATCACAGATGTCAATAACTTAGATGCTAATATGTCTGATGTGGCAGCTTCTGATGTAGATGTACTTGATATGCCGGATACCGATGGTGGAATTTTATGGTAATCTCAATCGCAATAGAATAATAATAAAAAGAAAGATAATGAAAAATAAGATATTTATATCAAAATCAGCCCTTTGGGGCGTTCTCTCGTTAATCTTTTTTGTAGCCTCCTGTACTCGCGACGACTATGGCTATAAAGATATGGAGAAATCGCAAACAATAACCTTTACTGCTCAAAGCTCCTCTTTGACCAAGAGCGGCATCTCCTCTTCTGAGATTCACAGCTTTAGTAGTGAGCAAGTTGGCACGGATGCAACCGATGCTCCTCTATTCCTTAATGCAACCTCTTCTAATTGGGATATCGAGCCTGGCTCTGCGGCTGCAACAAAGGTTACTCCGTACAATGCTGTTACCAAGCTCGGTACCGAGCCTTTTGGAGTATTGGCATATACCTACAACAGCAGTGGTGCAACAAGCTCTAACTGGTCTCTCTATCAGGCTCCTGTTAAGGCAGTTAACAGCTCTTCCAAGTGGATTCCGGAGACCAAGTTCTATTGGCCTGGTGCAGGCAAGTTTATACGCTTTTATGCCTACGCGCCATACGACAATATAACAGTTACAGCCACATCAACTGCAGCCACAATAGATTACTCAACTCCGACCGCAGTGGCAGATATGCAGGATCTTGTTATAGCCGATTCCGGTGAGAAGTCAGACAGCCCAACTATCGGCAATATAGATGTTCCACTTACCTTTAACCACGCTCTTGCCGGTGTGCGCTTTAAGAGCCAAAGCGGAGTGGTTATTACCTCCGTTAAGGTTTATGGTATAAACGATGCGGGCAGACTAAATCTCTTTACCCTGGCTTGGAGCAATCTTTCCAAATCTGGCAACACTTATCAAATAAATAACCCAACTACACAGGTAGAGAATGGCTATAATGTTTTTACAGAGGATCTTACAATGATGTTTATCCCATCTGCCTCTTTGCCTGCTTCTGCCAAGGTAGAGTTTACCATTGAGGGTATTAGCAATCCTATTATTGCAAGTATTAGCGGCCACGCTTGGGAGCAGGGCAAGGTAACTACTTATATCTTAGATAATTCCGGCCAGTTGGATAATAATGCTACCTACAAGTTGGAGATTATTGAGCCAACAGACCTTACTTACGAGGGAAAAGAGAGTATTACCGGTAGAATCTACTCCTATAAAGTTCCAGATGGCACAACAGATACCACAGCAATCGGTTGGGTGGTTGAGGGCTTTTACCAAACAGAGGCAGATGCTCGCATAGTTAACGATTCTCAGCGCTATGCAAAGCGTATCAAAGATGGTGTAAATGGCACATATCTAAAGAGTTTCTCTCCAACTGAAGGGGCCGGTATCTCAACTAAAGTAGGT
The DNA here is from genome assembly GCA_902797895.1 of uncultured Bacteroidia bacterium. Classification (GTDB taxonomy): domain Bacteria; phylum Bacteroidota; class Bacteroidia; order Bacteroidales; family UBA932; genus Egerieousia. The sequence goes on from CADBUS010000136.1 coordinate 2,688, forward strand.
AGTGGACAGGTTACTATTACTCACCCTTCTCCAAATCCTTCTGCAGTAAATAGAGTTGATTTGGGAGTAGAAGAGGATGAGAGAATAAACAGCATAACCACCGATTTGGGTTCTCCAACTGCAGATGGTTACTACAACCTCTCTGATCCGGCATCTTCAGGTTCAATCAGAGTGATGAGAGCAGCTAACACCTACATTATAAACCAACAAGGTTACTACAGAATACCTCTTGTAATGGGTAATAGTATTCAGAACAATGCAGATATTGCAGTTAATACCACTAACTATCCGGCAGGTTTTAAGAACTATTTAAATGAGACTATTACATCGGGCCGTCTCCATCGCAGTAGCGCCAATGCTCAAGCACCTAAAGATGCCTTTGTTGTGTGGGCAGACTGGGATTTTATTGAGACAGATGCAAACTGGCAAATAGTAGCCCCAGGTACAAATGCTATTACCGTTACAAATCCGGGGAATCCTTCCTATACCTGCTATTGGCTGAACTTCCACGTTAAGAGAGACCAAGAGGGTAAAATGCAACAGGGTATAGCCCATATTGCAGTTAGAGATCAAAGTAATAGAGTTATGTGGAGTTGGCTAATATGGCTTACCGATTATAAGCCGCTTTCTGCCACTCCGGACCCTGATATTACAACCTATAATCTTTCTGACTACTCTGTACCTAATGCAGACCTTACGGCAACCTTTATGCCACGTAATATTGGTTGGGTAGAGAGGGGATTTGAGTTGAGAACAAGCTATCCAAGCGATGAAGTTTATGTGCGTCTTGTGCAAAAAGAGAGTAAAAATGTTGAGGTGATGAAGATATTGAGACCTGAGGCAGATACCTATGTGGGCGAGAGCGGGTATTGTCCTTATTATCAGTGGGGTAGAATAACTCCAATTTATCCGTCTCAAAAATTAAAACTTGGAGCAGAGGGCTATAGTCTTGAATCACAACCGGCCGGTTTTGTGGGTAGATATACACGCGTACAATATATGGAGGGGCCTCAGACCATAGGTACGGCAATACAGACTCCTGAGAGATTTATTAACCGCTCTATGCACCCATACGATTGGTGTAGCGATCATAGTAATACACTTCAAAGGTGGAGTTTGGCAGAACCAACCTCTAATGTTTTGAACTTTACAACGAGCAATGCTGTTGTTAAGAGTATCTATGATCCATCTCCTTACGGATATAAAATGCCAAGTAGAAATCAATACACATTTACAAGGATAGGAACCAGCACTACCTCTAATGACTGGAGCTATTCTACTGTCGAGAATGAAAAAAGTAAGGCTCTATTTATGGAATATTATACAAGTTGGAGAAACGATAGCTCTGACCCTACAACAGGTTTAGGAACCATTAAATTTCCACCTCTCGGGTATAGATTGGATCAGCACGGGCAGCCTGTGCATGCTGGTCGTGCTACCTATTGGACAGCAACTGTAAATATCAGAAACCTTCCATTAAATGAATGGATGGCTAGTTATTTGATCTCCCCTGCTTTAGTAGCTTTTGGTTGGCAGGCTGCCGCTATGCCTATCCGCTGCGTAAGGGAGTAGCAAGATTACAAAAGAGTGTAAAAATCAAACCTATGAAAAATTAGATATTTTTTATAAATAGATGGTTATAAAGTAAGTAATGAGCTGACTAAAAGATTCTTCTTTTAGTCAGCTCTCTTTTTTACTCTTCTATAATATAGAGGCCGACCTTTTTGGTGCGGCCTCTTTTTATTTATTTAAGTTCCACCAGGTTATGAGCTTGCCGGCGGAGCTGATAATCTCTTTGTTGCCGGAATAAACCACAAAGCACTCCTGCGGAGCAGTTCCGGAAAGTTTTGCCCATTTGGATACACCTTTGAAGAATTCCGGCGAAAATGTAGCTCCGGATTTTATCTCATAAGCATATTGCTTCCCATTTATATTTTGCAAAAGATCTACCTCATTGCCAACACTATCGCGCCAAAATGTAAGGTTGGGTTCTTCTCCATTATTGTAAGCACTCTTAATAAATTTATTGATGACCATATTCTCAAATAGTCCGCCTCGTAAAAAATGGGTAGAAACTTGTTCCGGAGTTCGTATGTCCAGTAGCGAGCAAGCTAATCCGGTATCGTAAAAATAGAGTTTTGGCGTTTTTATCAATCGTTTGGCGTAATTGTTATAGTCTGGCTTTAAGAGATAGCAAATGTAACTTGCCTCTAATAAAGATATCCACGCAGAAATTGTGGATACAGCAAGGCCACACTCATTTGCTAATGAGGAGATATTTAGTAGTTGGCCTATGCGTCCTGCACAGAGTTTAATAAAGCGGATAAATTTGCTCAAATCTCCAATGTTTTTCATCATACGTACATCGCGCTCAACGTATGTTTGAATATAGAAGGGGAAATAATCTGTAGGTGCTATTTGTTTATCATAAATACGCGGATATCCACCCATAAAAATCTCTTCATCAACTGATTTGGGTAAAGTTTTTGCTTTGCTCAACTCTTTGTGGGATAGAGGTAACAATTTAAGAATAGCTGTCCTGCCGGCTAACGACTGGCTGATATTTTCCATCAGCAGGAAATTGTGGGAGCCGGCGAGCAGGTAGATACCCTCTTTTCCCTCACTATCTATATGTGTCTGAATATAAGAGAATAGAGTGGGAACTCTTTGGGCCTCGTCTATAATAGTTTTATTTGGATATGTGGCTAAAAATCCACGTGGATCTTCAATTGCAAACTGGCGCATATCGGGGTCTTCGAGTGAAACATACTTGTAATTAGGAAAAGAGTCTCTCAATAGGGTAGATTTGCCAGACTGTCTTGGACCTGTTAAGGTTACAATGGGATACTTTTTTGCCAGTGCAATAAGTTTTTTCTGCAATTCTCGTTTAATCATAGCTTTTTTTTGCAAATTTACGATTAGAAAATAAAATTGCAAATATTTTTTGCAGATTTACGATTTGCTGAATGGAAGCCTGTTGCTCTGTTTTACTTATTCAGGTGGTTGTAGAAGAAGAGCCAGCGTAGTGGGATGTCGCCTTGGCAGGCGAGGGAGTAATCGTTTTTGCTGCAAGGAATCAACTTATTGGTTCCTTTCTTTACGAGCGGAATCTCCATCCACCAGCGGCCTGTTATAAGGCTTGTTATAAAGGTTATGGAATCGCCTTGGGAGGCAAATTCTACAATTCTGTATTCAAATTTTATAGGGAGTTTGCCGCTTCTTTTTTGGAGTGCCGGCTCCTCCTTCACATTGTTTGCTACTCCGTCTGAGATATGCCATATAAGTTGCGCGGCAAGGTTTGCGCAGACTTGGGCGGCTGCATCTGTGCCAAAGCCTGTGCCTGTGCCTGTGCCTGTGGCTGCGGCCTGCGGTGCCTCCAACCCGAACAGATATACGGCTTTGAGGTTGGTGCTGAATCCTATGTAGTGGGCTATCTGGCATAACTCGTTGGCAAAGAGGCCATTCGGGTTGGTGTTGGAGCTGCTCGGATAGTCTGCGTGCCTTACGCTCCGCATATCCACAAAAATATACTCCGCCTCTCGTAGCAGCGGCTCTGCCTCGGTAATGTCATCTCTGAGCTCTCCCAGCCGGAGTATCTGCCCGCCCGCGGAGTTAATTCTCAGTTCGTTGGCAAATGGGAAGAGGTACCTCTGCACCCCAATCAGCGCACTCCGGCCGGCCTTGCAGAGCAGCTCCACCGCAGCCTCAGGCAGCTCCTCTCCGGAGGAGATTGCCGCGCAAGAGAATCTTCCCTTGCCGCCGCCTTTGGGCAGCAGAGCAAGTAGCTGATTGGTTGGAAAATCGGAACTCAAAAAGAAAGTAATCTCTCTCTCTCCGCCTTTTGCAGTTTTTGCGCTCCTTGCACTTTTTGCGCTCCTTGCCCCCCTTGCACCATTTGTACTCTTCTTTGCGCAACTATCATCTACCCAAGATATTACTGGCTTTGCATCTATCTCCTGAAAGCACAGGCGGCTGCAAGCCATCTCTACCTGATTGGTTATATTTTCTGCATTCTTGCTCGCTATCTTTGATATGTTGCGCTTTTGTGCCATTTACTTTTTGCTATTTTTAATAATCTCCTTGCAATCCTCTAATGTAAGCTCTTCTGCCGGCTTGGCATTCTTACCTTTAGGAATCTTGTAGTTGGCCTTGCCGTGTTTGATATATGGGCCATATCGCCCGTTCAGCACCTGAATATCCTCTGCCTCAAAAACTCGTATTACGCTGTTGGCATCTGCCTGTTTCTTTGCATTTATCGCCTCTACAGCCTGCTCTACCGTAACTGCAAATGGATCTGCATCTTTGCCGAGCGAGTAGAACTTGCCGTCATACTTTACATACGGGCCGAATTTACCAACAGATGCAACAATCTCCTTACCTTCCAACTGGCCTACAACTCTCGGCAAATCAAAGAGTTTTACTGCCTCCTCCAGAGTGATGGTCTCTATAGACTGCTCCTTTCTCAAAGAGGAGAACTGCTTCTGCGGATCATCTGCCTCTCCCTTTTGGGCTAACGGACCAAATCTCCCCAATCTCACATAGATAGGCTTGCCGCTCTTTGGATCTCTACCCAAAAGCCTCTCCGAGTTCACGTGGCTCTTTTCTTGCTGCTGCTTCTCCACTGTATTGTGGAAAGGTGTGTAGAATTGGGATATAACATCTTTCCAAACAATCTCCCCATCTGCAATTTTATCAAAATCCTCCTCAATCTTGGCGGTAAATCCATAATCCATTATCTCTCCAAAGTTGCTGTTAAGATACTGGGTAACAACTATTCCCATATCCTGTGGAAAGAGCTTGTTCTTTTCTGCTCCGCTAATCTCCTGATGCGTAGTCTCCTCTATCTTTCCGGCACCGGCTACCTCTGTTGGTGCGGTAAGGGTTATCTTAACAAAATCTCTCTGAACTCCCGGCCTTGTATCTTTTATTACATAGCCTCTCTTGCTTGTGATGGTGGTGATAGTTGGGGCGTATGTAGATGGTCTGCCTATTCCAAGCTCCTCCATCTTCTTAACCAACGATGCCTCCGAATAGCGCGGTGGCTTTTGTGTAAACTTTTGAGTAGCAGAAATCTCCAATGCACTTAAAAGCTCGCCCTGCTTAATCTCAGGCAGGAGTTGGTTTGTGTTCTCCTCCTCCGGCTCATCATCTTTGCCCTCTATGTAGAGCTTCAAAAATCCGTCAAATTTAATCTGCTCTCCCTCACATATAAACTTCTGCTCAAACTTATTGCAACTAATTGTGAGTGTGGTTTTTTCCAGCTTTGCATCTGCCATCTGCGATGCCACAGCCCTTTTCCATATAAGCTCGTAGAGCCTCTTTTCCTGTGCTGTTCCCTCTATGGTTTTGTTGGCTGCGTATGTAGGTCTTATGGCCTCGTGAGCCTCTTGCGCCCCCTTTGAGTGGGTGTGATAGTTGCGCATTTTTGAATACTCCTCTCCGTAGCTCTCCACAATAGCTTGTTTTATAGTGCCTTTGGCTAAGTTTGAGAGATTGGTGGAGTCTGTTCTCATATAGGTAATGAGTCCGCTCTCATAGAGCTTTTGGGCTATTCTCATTGTTTGCGATACAGAAAAGCCCAGTTTGCGTGCAGCCTCCTGCTGGAGTGCAGATGTGGTGAATGGCGGCGCAGGAGTGCGTGTAACCTCTCTCTTTTCTGTTGCCGCAACCTTGAACACAGAACCGCTGTTGCACTTTTGAATAAACTCTAACGCCTCCTCTTTGCTCTGGAACTTGGTGTCTAATGTTGCGTGGAACTTTGCCTTTGGAGCGCCCGCCACGCAGAAAATTCCGCCAATTCTGTAAAAGGTGGCTGCCTTAAAGTTTTGTATCTCGTGCTCTCTCTCCACAATCAGCTTAACTGCAACAGATTGCACTCTGCCGGCTGAGAGCCCCTTGCCAACTTTGCGCCACAGCACCGGTGAGAGCTCAAATCCCACAATCCTATCCAAAACTCTTCTTGCCTGCTGCGCATTCACAAGGTTTATATCCACACCTCTCGGGTTTTGTACTGCGTTTAGTATGGCGTCTTTTGTAATCTCGTGAAAAACAATGCGTTTGGTATTGTTTTCAGATAGCTCCAACTTGTTCTGCAAATGCCAGGCAATAGCCTCTCCCTCTCTATCTTCATCAGATGCCAGATAGATAATCTCTGCATTTGAGGCAAGTTTTTTAAGCTCGGTTACAACCTTCTTCTTCTCTGCCGGAACGGTGTATTTTGGCTCAAAACCATTCTGAAGATCAATACCTAACGCGCTTTTTGGCAAGTCGCATATATGTCCGAAACTGCTCTTTACGGTATAACCCTTGCCTAAGAATTTTTCTATTGTCTTGGCCTTTGCCGGAGACTCTACAATTACTAATTTCTCTCCCATATAAACCCTTCTTGTTGTTGTTAAAGCGGTGCAAAGTAAGTCAATAAGTATCATTCATTCCAAATTTTTATTCTATTTTTGTTACCATAAAATGGATAGAAATGGCAATCAAGAATAGGAAACGCTTTCTTAAATGGGTGTGGCTCATTGCATTTGCCCCAATAATACTCATTCTTGGCGCTCTTTTGATGGTATGGATATTTGCAGATATACCATCTTTTGAGGAGCTGGAGGATCCGCAGAGCAATCTCGCAACGCAGATTATATCTGACAATGGTACAGTACTTAACACCTACCACGTGGAGAATCGCTCATATTCAAGCTATGACGAGCTCTCGCAGCCTCTGAGGGATGCCCTTGTGGCAACGGAGGATGTGAGATTCTATTCCCATAGCGGAGTAGATGGCCGCAGTTTGGGCAGAGTGGTATTCAAGAGCCTCCTGATGGGTAATCGTTCGGAAGGCGGTGGCGGAAGTACAATAAGCCAGCAGCTTGCAAAATCGCTCTTCCCAAGAGATAAGACAACCTCTAAATTCCCAGGTGCCAGGCACTTAAAGCTCGTTATAACAAAACTCAAGGAGTGGATAACCGCAATAAAATTGGAGCGCAGTTATACCAAAGAGGAGATAATGAGTATGTACTTGGATGCCGTTTTTTTTGGCAACAATGCCTACGGAATAAAAAGCGCATCCAACTCGTTCTTTGGCAAGCTGCCGCAAGACCTTAATATAGAGGAGAGTGCCCTGTTGGTTGGAATGGTAAACAAGCCAACTATGTATAACCCTTACAGGAATCCGAAGCTATCTCTGCAGCGCAGAAATCACGTGCTCAAGCAGATGCGCAAGTATGGCTACTTGGATAATGCGCAGTATGATTCTATCGTTAAGCTCCCTATTACACTTGCCTCCAAAAAAGATGTGGATGTATCTAACGGATATGCCCCATATTTTAGGGATATGCTCAAAAGGCTAATGAGCGCAAAGGAGCCAAAGCGTTCAAACTATTCAGATGCATACGCTTACAGTCAAGACTCCGCCTCCTGGAAAGATAATCCTCTCTATGGATGGCTGAATAAGAACCTTAAACCCGATGGAACTTCATACGAGCTTGAAAAAGACGGACTTAGGATATATACACCGATAAATGCAAAAATGCAACGCTATGCAGAGGAGGCTGCGGTTGAGCATCTTAAATATCTGCAGCCGCTCTTTAATGCAGATTTGAAATATCGCAAGAACTATCCCTTTGCAGATGGTACGCCGGCCAATGTGTTAGAGAGCATAATGAAGCGTGCTCGCCGTTGGAGCGACCGCTACAGAAATATGAAAGAGGCCGGAGCGAGCGATGCCGATATAGAAAAGAGCTTTGGCATAAAAACAGATATGCGTGTATTCGCCTGGAATAAAAAAGGTTATGTAGATACTACAATGACTCCTGATGATTCTATCCGCTATACTAAAGCCTTCCTTAGAACAGGACTTATGGCAATAGAGCCGGAGAGCGGATATGTGAGGGCCTATCTCGGAGGAGCCAACTACAACTATTTCAAATATGACCAGGTTATGCAGGGGCAGAGGCAGGTAGGCTCCACATTCAAGCCATTCCTCTATACCCTTGCAATGCAGGAGGGTTATACCCCTTGCGATGTGGCAGTGAACATTCCGCAGAGCTTTATGATAGGCAATACCGCCTGGACCCCTAAAGGGGGAGGCAACGGAGCCACAGTAACGCTCAAGTGGGGGCTTACTACCTCCAACAACAACATATCGGCCTACCTTATGAAGCAGTTCGGGCCGGAGGCTTTGGTGCAGATGGCTCACAATATGGGAATTAAAACATATTTGGACCCTGTTTATTCACTATGCGTTGGTAGTGCAGATATACCGGTATATCAGATGGTTAGCGCATACAATACATTCCCGAGCAAGGGAGTTTATACAGAGCCGCTCTTTGTGCTGAGGATAGAGGATAAAAACGGCAGAGTGATAAGTACCTTTGAGCCAATGAAAAAGGAGGCTATCGGCGAGCATACAGCATATACAATGGTGCAGATGATGCGCAGCGTTGTGGATAGTGGTACAGGATTCAGAGTAAGAAGATATATACAAGGCGGAGAGATAGCCGGCAAAACAGGTACAACCAACGATAACTCAGATGGTTGGTTCATTGGCTATATGCCACGCCTTACGGTGGGAGTATGGGTTGGTGCAGAGGATAGGCAGGTACATTTCAGATTTACCTCTCAAGGGCAGGGCTCCAGCGTTGCGCTCCCAATATGGGCATTGTTTATGAAGAAAGTAGTGAATGATTCCTCTTTGGGAGTATCTGTAAATGACCACTTTGAGAAGCCATATAAGTATAGTATGGATTGTGTTTCTCCATCCAATACGGTAGATCCGGAGATTAAGGATGCAGACAACTTCATAGAGGAGAACTAATTAAGAAATAGACTATCGCGATGAAAAAAAGAATAGCGGTTTTTTGTGCCGGCGACTCTTCTGAGAGAGAGGTGAGTGTAAACAGTACGCTCAATGTTGTTAAGAATTTAGATTACCAAAAGTTTGAGCCATACCTTGTAGTGATAGAGGGAACTAACTGGTTTGTAATACCTTGCGTAAATTTATATACAGTAGGGGAGTTCACACTCCAGAGCGTATTGGAGCATAAGGGGGCGGGGCAGATAGATAAAACCGATTTTACATACGAGGGGCAAGGCTTTGCTGCCGCACTTATTATGATACACGGAACTCCGGGGGAGAATGGTCTGTTGCAGGGCTACTTGGAGATGATGAGAATACCATTTACTACCTGCTCATCTTTTGTATCTGCAATAACTTTTGACAAACACTCTTGCAAGCGTTTTTTGGATTATGCCGGAGTAAAGATGGCAGCAGATACCTATATAAGAAAAGATGTTCCATATTCTAAACGTGAGATTATCAGGCAGGTAGGGCTCCCTATGTTTGTTAAGCCAACCATAGGCGGCAGTAGTTTTGGAGTAACCAAAGTTAAGACAGAAGAGGAGTTGGAAGCTGCACTTGAGAGCGCGTTTAAGGAGTGCGATACTATTATTGCAGAGGCAGCAATAAAGGGGCGCGAGATGACCAACGGAATCTTCAAACACAAGGGAACGATATACAAACTGCCTGTAACAGAGATTATAACAAAGAGAGAGTTTTTTGATTACGAGGCCAAGTATCTTGGCGAAAGTGATGAGATTTGCCCGGCGGAAATTTCAGAGGAGCTTGCCTCAAAGATCCAGAATCTGAGCGAGCGAATCTACTCCTTTATGGGGTGTAACGGGGTTGTGAGAATGGACTACATAGTAGATGAGAACGAAGATGTCTATTTCTTGGAGGTGAACACCGTTCCGGGTATGACACTTATGAGCCTTATACCCAATATGTTAAAAGTTCAAGGTATTGCAGTTACCGATTTCCTCACAATGCTGATAGAGGATGCAATTAAAGAGTAAAAGTTAGATTAGTAAAACATTTTACTATATTTGCATTTACTTTTTAATTTTAGAACTGATAATATAATGGAAAATTTAACTCAATCAATTCTCCAGCAGGACTTTGCAAAAGATATCTGCAAAGTTGCGGATGACCACAATTTTATGAATGGCCTACTGAAAATCACTAAATCAAATCCAATTGATGAAAAAACAGGCAATCAGATAAAAGAATATACATTGGACTATCTTAAAAAGAATTCTCTAAAGGAGTTCAATCGTTATAGCAACAAAAGTTATGTTAGAGAGTATATAGGCAGAGACAGTTCCGGTTGGGAAGCTATAGTTATGTCTTGGAAAAAGGGTAATGTAACTGCTATTCACACCCATCCTCAGTTTGCGGCATATAATTTTGCAGATGGAGAATTTTTGGTTGAGATTTTTGAGCATTATAAAGATGGCTTAAAGTGTGTGAACAAGATTGTTGTAAATGAACAAATTGGCCTTTTTGCCATTGGTGAGGCAGGAAAATTTACCAATCATATTCACAGAATAACTTGCCTGAGCGATACCGGCCATAGCCTCCATATCTACTCAGACGATGCCTTAAAGGGGGCAAAGTTAGACCACTTAAAAATCTACGAGTAAGGCAGTTGCTACTTATATCGTACCTCTCTTCAATGAGTTAAGGGGTTGACTAAAAAGTAGATTCTTTGGCAGATAAGCCGCCTCAGAATGACTCCACTGTCATTCTGAACGAAGTGAAGAATCTTTTTAGTCAGCTCTTTTTTTATTATATTTGTAAGAATAAAAAGTTTTGTATCAATAGATAGATAATTGAAATATTATGAAGTTACCTTTTGCAGAATCTTGGAAGATTAAGATGGTGGAGCCTATAAGAATGAGCACTTTAGAGGAGAGAAAAAAGTGGCTCGCGGAGGCTCACTACAATGTTTTTCAGTTAAAGGCCGAGCAGGTTTATATAGATTTGCTTACCGATAGTGGAACCGGTGCTATGAGCGACCGTCAATGGGCTGAAATGATGCTCGGCGATGAGAGCTATGCAGGTGCAACCTCATTCTACAAGTTTGAGGCTGTGGTTAAGAAAATCTTTGGTATGCAGTATGTTATACCAACTCACCAAGGCAGGGCGGCTGAGAATGTCCTTTTCTCTTATTTGGTAAAACAGGGGAATGTGATACCGGGTAATGCTCACTTTGATACCACAAAGGGCCATATAGAGAGTCGCAAGGCCAAGGCTATAGATGTTACCTGCGATGAGGCTAAAGATACTCAGCTTGAGGTGCCATTCAAGGGTAATGTATCATTGGAGAAGTTGGAGAAGGTGTTGGTAGAAAACAAGGGTAATGTTCCGTTTATGGTGCTTACCGTAACCAACAACACAGTTGGCGGCCAGCCTGTCTCTATGAAGAATATAAAGGAGACCTGCGCTCTTTGCCACAAATATGGAGTGCCTGTAGTTATGGACTCTGCCCGCTTTGCGGAGAATGCTTACTTTATCAAAACCAGAGAGGAGGGGTATGCAGACAAGAGCATAAAGGAGATAGCTCTTGAAATGTATAAGGATATAGATGCAATGACAATGTCTGCCAAAAAAGATGGAGTTGTGAATATGGGCGGATTTATTGCAACCAACAACAAGGAGTGGTATGAGGGGGCAAAGCTCTTCTGTATTCCGTTTGAGGGATATGTTACCTATGGAGGTATGAATGGCAGAGACCTCAACGCTTTGGCTGTGGGACTTATGGAGAATACCGAGTATGATATGCTCCACACCAGAATACATCAGGTGGCCTACCTTGCAAGTCTGTTGGATGAGTATAAGATTCCTTACCAGAGGCCGGCAGGCGGACACGCCATTTTTGTGGATGCAGATAAGATTTTAAGCAAGATTCCAAAGGAGGAGTTCCCTGCGCAGACACTTACTTGTGAGCTCTATCTTGAGGCAGGAATCCGCGCTTGCGAAATTGGATATATGCTTGCAGACCGCGATCCTGTTACTCGTGAAAATCGCTTTGGAGGTCTTGATTTGCTGAGGCTTGCAATTCCTCGCCGCGTTTATACAGATAACCATATGCAAGTTATAGCTGCTGCCTTGAAGAATGTTATGGAGAGGAGAGACAGCATAACTCGCGGTGTTGCAATTGAGTGGGAAGCTCCGCTTATGCGCCACTTTACAGTAAAACTGAAGAGATTGTAAAATCTCTTCAGTTTTTTTTTCTA
>CADBUS010000137.1 GCA_902797895.1 uncultured Bacteroidia bacterium
CAGTCAATTTAACTTAAAGTGCGGTGGAATAGTGAGTTAGTTTGTGTGTGGCTGTGGGATAGAGAGTACCTCAAAAAAAGACCGGCAAATGCCGGTCTTTTTTTTGAGGTACCGAGCAGAATCGAACTGCTGTACGCGGTTTTGCAGACCGCTGCCTAGCCACTCGGCCACGGTACCGATATAAAAAATACTACAATTTATCGAAATCTACATCTGTGAAATTACCATCCTTTGCAGAATGCTCAACAGATGGAGTTGCAACTGTATCTTGCTCTGAAAAAGTCTTTTCCTGAACAGGGCACTTCTCTTTAATAAAGCGCACCACCTCATCTAAACCCATAGCGAATTTCTCAAAGTCCTCTTTGTAGAGGAAAATTTTGTGCTTGTCATAAGAGAAATGGCCGTCCTTCTCTACTTTGCGCTTACTTTCTGTTATGGTAAGATAGTAATCGTTATTCTTAGTTGCCTTAACATCAAAGAAATAGGTTCTCTTACCGGCTCTCACTGGCTTTGAATAAATATCATCGCCATTGCGCTCCTGTGCTTCCGCATTATCAAAATCCTCTTGATACATAACTCTTAATTGTTTAAAATGTTGCGCAAAGATATACTTTTTTTAGAAAACAAAGCATTTTCTAAACTTTTTATCTCTTTTTGTTTCATACTAAATACTATTCCACATAGAGTGCAAGCCCTTTAAGATACTCTCCCTCCGGGTGATAAATGCTTACAGGGTGATCTGCCGGCTGGCTCAGGCGCTCTATTATTCGCACATTGCGGCCTGTTTGAGCAGCGGCAGAAAATATGGCAAGTGCAAAATCGTGCTTATCAACAACCTGTGAGCAACTGAATGTAAATATCATACCCCCTTTTGCCACCTTCTCTATCGCCAAGGCATTGAGCCTTTGATAGGCTCTAAGGGCATTGGACTTGGCACTCAGGTGTTTGGCAAAGGCAGGCGGATCTACAATCATCAGATCGTACTCTCCCTTTTTCACACCACGCAAAAATTCTATAGCATCTGCACATATAGTTCTATTAAAGAACTCTGCTGATGAATAATTATTGAGTTCCAAGTTTTTGCGCACCAACTCTATAGCATATTTAGAGCTATCTACAGAATCTGCACAGATGGCTCCTCCCCTTAAAGCATAAATAGTAAAGCCTCCTGTATAGCAGAAGAGATTGAGAACTCTCCTGCGATTGCTATAACTGCTAACAAGCTCACGATTATCTCTCTGATCTAAAAAGAAACCGGTCTTTTGCCCTTTATGCCAGTCAACCAAAAACTTACAGCCATTCTCTGACACAACATCAAAGTTGGGGGCAGAGTTATGGAGATAGTCGTCATCTCCCTCAAATGTTCCAATCTGAGTCGCCTTGGAATATACCGCCAAACTTCTGCCATATAGCTCCACTAAAGCATTGGCTATCTGCGCTCTGCAAGAGTACATACCAGCAGAGTGAGTTTGCATTACAGCCACACTATCATATATATCCACTATCAATCCGGGCAGATAATCCCCCTCTCCGTGTACCAATCTATAGCAGTTTGTGCTAAGGTTATCAATCAAGCCGAGTTTGTGCCTCAATTCAAAGGCTTGGGAGAGTTTTTTTAGCCAAAAATCAGCTCCAATCTCCTCATCCTCAAAGGTTAGCAACCGCACCATTATAGAGCCGGCCTGATAGTGGCCTCTTGCAAGAAACTCTCCCTCAGAAGAATAAACATCTACAAGCTCACCATTTTCCACACCAGTATCTGCCTTTGCCACTGCTCCGGAAAATACCCACGGATGGAATCTGAGCAAACTTTGCTCCTTGCGCGGTTTAAGGTATATCCTCTTATTTGCCATAGCTTAAACCATCGAGAGTAATTTTACATACATCTGCCTGCATACCCAAGCATCTATGGCGGCATACTTTAGCTGTGCCTCTGTAAGGCAGAAAGATTCCCAGTTTGAGAGTTGCTGAGATTTGGAAACCCTCACATCCAATATGATAGCGGCCATTTTGCGCACGCTCTTTTCCATTATACCAAACTTCTCCGCAATGCTCTGCAAATCTTTGAATCCGCCGGCATTGAACTTGGAGTAGCGGTTAAGTCCGTTAATATCATCCCTTACGGCAGCGCCCACCTTGATTATTCCTACATTACTGAGCAGCTCTGCAAGAGCCTTTGGAAGCCCAATCATCTGCAATCTGAAGATATAGGCCCTCTCCTCTCCGGCTAACTGTAGGAGCGCAACTCTGTTCTTGGGAGCGTGGGCGGCAAAGCAGGGCTTTGTTTCTGTATCAAAGCCTATTATCTTTTGGGAATTAAGATATTCTATAGCCTCCTTGTAGTTTGCATCTTCTGCGCTTACCACTACTATTTTTCCGTTGAACTCTGCTAAGGGTAATTTTTCTATCTGTTGGGTGGTTATCTGGGGGGGAAATTTCATTCGTTTTCTACTTTAACTTCTCTTTGATTTTTGAGTAGGTCTTAGGCACCATACTCTCAATTCTCTTGATGTTATCTGGATTGATATTATCTTTTGAAAAAGGTACATTTACTGTGGTAACCTCTTCTGTTCCAATACTTCTACCATATTTGAACTTATGGGTAAAGCCTCCCTTTTCCTCCAAGTTGGAGTTATCTACAAAATATGAAGG
>CADBUS010000138.1 GCA_902797895.1 uncultured Bacteroidia bacterium
AATTTGCTGTGGGACTCTCTCTGCGTAAGGGGGAGAGGTGGATGGCCGGCATAGATTACACAAGGCAGGATTGGAGCAAGGCAAACTTTATCAAGACCCCGGGAGTGAATTTTACAGCCCAGGCTGCCAACGCTTTACGAGCCGGAGTAGAATATACTCCTAACAGATATGACATTCGCTACTACTACAAAAAGATGACCTACAGGGCCGGCGCCTATTACGATCAGACATACGTTAGTCTGGATGGAAAAAGCATTAACAGAATTGGCTTTACCTTGGGTGTGAGTCTTCCTATCTACCGCCTCCACAACTCGCTCAACCTTGCTGTGGATTTTGGACAGAGAGGGGCAAAGAGCGGCAATCTTGTAAAGGAAAACTATGTCAACTTTATAGTGAGCCTCAATATGCACGATTTGTGGTTCATAAAGCCGAGATACGAGTAGTATAGCTGATATTGATAAAAAATTGTAAATTTGCCTCCCGCTTTTGGTATAATTATTGGGATTAGTACAGAAACAAACATAAATAGACAAAATACATTGCAACCATGAAAAAATTAAGACTGACACTCTTTCTTGCTCTTGCAGCTTTTATCATTATGCCTGCCAAAGGTTCTGCACAAGGGAGATTTGGTAAGGATAGTGTGGAATGTGTAAACTATCTTAATTTCTACGCAGACTTTTTGAAGCAGGGCAATATGAAGGATGCCTATGAGAACTGGGTTGGCGCTATGAAATACTGCCCACCAAAGGTTTCTCAGAACCTCTACATAAATGGCCGTAAAATTATGCACGATCGCATAAGCAACTTCAAGGGCGATGCCGCAACAAGAGACGCTATGATAGATACTCTTGTAATGTTGGCAGACAGAAGGGCCGAGTATTTTCCAAACCGCGGAAAGGCTGCCATTGAGGGCAAACTCTCAGATCTTATGATCTATTACGGAGAGGATGCTTCAAAAGCAAAACTGATGTATCAGAACTTGGACGCCTATGCTACCAAGTTTGGAAAGGATGCAGATCCTCAGTTGGTTGTAAACGCTATGATTAAAGCCTCTGAACTTTTTAAGGCACAGCAGATTACAGAGGAGGAGGTGATGAACGCCTACTCTAAGTATAACGATATTTTTGAGGCAAAGAGAATTGCTAATCCGGCAGAGTTTGCAAAGATAGACGAGGAGGAGGCTATGCTTCAGAATGCCTTTATTAACAGCGGTGTTGCAACTTGCGACAACCTCATAAAGGTGTTTACTCCAAGATTCCAGCAGAGCCCTAACGACACCACTCTGCTCAAGATGATCTCCGGCCTTTTGAATATCAACGAGTGTACAGATACTGAGCTATTCTCAGATGTTGTAGCTAATATGTACAAACTGAAACCGACAGCAGGCTCTGCTTATTACCTCTATCGTTTCTTTATGAACAAGGGAGATGAGAGTAGTGCTCTCGACTACCTCAAAGAGGCAACCAATGTTGCAACAGGTATCGACAAAGGTACTTACCTTTATGAGCTTGCAACTGTTCACTATAAGAATCGCAACTACTCAAGTGCTGTTTCTGTGGCAAGACAGGCCTCTGAGCTCAACCCTAAGTATGCCGGCAAGGCCGAAATGCTTATTGGTACAATCTGGGCCTCTGTATCTTGCGGTGGTGATGAGATTGCTAAGAGGGCAAAGTTCTGGGTAGCAACAGACTATATGCAGAGAGCAAAGGCTAAAGATCCTTCTCTTGCCGCCGAGGCAGACAAGAATATCATCAGATACCGCGCATACTTCCCTAAGGCAGAGGATGCCTTTATGTATGACTTGGTTGATGGCAGAAGCTACACAGTTTCCTGCGGTGGTATGAGCGCATCTACCATAGTGAGAACCAACAAATAACATTATTCTTATCTATCCCATTTATGGGCAGGATGAGCTATATATCAAAAGCGGCAGCAATTAGGTTTCTGATTGTTGCTGCTTTTGCTTTTATAGCCGCTTCCTCTTGCACCAAAAAGGCTGAGGTGGTTTCAGACATAGACCTTTTATCTATGCCTAAACAGGTGGCAGACAGTATGATAGTCAATCAGACCACAAATGGGAAAATGAGTATGAGAATGGTTGCTCCAAGAATGGAGAAATATGAGAACGATTCCATAAGTTATGAGCTTTTTCCAAGCGGTTTTGATATCTACTCATACGACGGTGGAGTTTTGGAGACTCAGGTACACGCTCTGCAAGCAAAGCATACAGTTGTAGCCAAAACCAGCGAGGAAGAGTGGGCTGTGTTTGGTAATGTGGTTATTACCAACTTCTTGAAGGGAGAGCAGATGTTTACAGACACCCTATATTGGGATCGGTTCAAACAGAAGATATATACCCATTGCTTTGTAAAGATGTCTTCGCCAATGGGTTATATGCAGGGTTACGGATTGGAGAGCGATGAGAATGCACGCAATGCAAGAATTTTAGCTCCGTTTGACTCCTTTGGAAGATTGGAGGAGTTGGAGTACATAGATACCGTAAACTTTATTGGCCCGCTGTTAAAAAAGCAATAACACCTTTGGTATAAGATGCTTACTCAGATTATAATAGCTATTGTAGCCCTTGTTTTCAGCGCCATTTTTTCCGGTTATGAGATGGCCTTTCTGCACGCCAATCGCCTGAGGATAGCATTGGATAAGAAAGAGGGTAAAAAGTATGCCATAGCCTTGGATAGATTTTTAACCAGAGAGTCTGATTTAATCTCCTCTCTGCTTGTGGGCAACAACATTACCCTAATTATCTACAGTATCTCAATGGCAAAGCTGTTAGATCCTTTTATTCAGCAATATATAACATCCTCATTAACACTTATTCTTATAATAGACACAGTTGTTGCCTCAATTATAGTTCTTATTACAGCGGAGTATTTGCCAAAGGCTCTCTGCTATCTCAATCCGAATAAGGTGCTCTCCACTTTTTATAGAGTTATCTTTTTCTTTTATTACCTCTTCTACCCTATCACCTGGCTTACGAACAAGCTCTCCTACTCTCTCTTGGGAGCCGCCGCCGGCAAAAAGATAAAAGGTGCAGAAGATGGCAGGGAGAAATTTGACCAGACAGACCTGATAAATCTCTCCGAGGAGGTGGAAGAGGCGCAAAGTGTTGATGGACAGGCCACTTCCGATATTGAAATTTTCCAGAACGCTGTAGATTTCTCAAAAACAAAAATAAAGGAGTGTCTTATTCCAAGAACAGAGATTACAGCCATTGATGTTGAGGAAAATTTTGAGGAGCTGCTTATGATGTTCGTCAGCTCCGGCTACTCCAGAATACTTGTCTATAAAGAGACTATCGATAATATTATTGGCTATGTGCTCTCAAAAGATTTGCTTGGCAAATCGCTCTCTTTTGTAACAAATAAAGAGGGAGAAAAAGGTGTAACAAGCTGTAAAATAGAGGATTTTATAAGACCAATTAAGCACGTTCCAATGGATATGGATGCCCGCACCTTGTTGGAGGTTATGACCGCCAAAAAGGAGAATATTGTGGCGGTTATGGATGAGTATGGCGGAACAGAGGGTATTGTTACATTGGAAGACCTTATAGAGGAAATTTTTGGGGAGATTGAGGATGAACTTGATACCCAGAATCTTGTAGAGAAGAAAATCTCAGACAAAGAGTATATCTTCTCTGCCAGAATGAGTGTAAGGGAGCTTAACAGAAAGTATGAGTTCGGGTTGCCGGAAGATGATTCATACGAAACTCTTGCCGGATTGATTCTCTATACCGCAGAGAGTTTCCCAAAAGAAAAGGAGATACTCCAAATTGGAAATATCTCCTTAACCATTCTCAAAACCTCAAAAAAACGGATAGAGACCATCTCTTTGAAGATTGATTAAACTATTAATAGAACTTATATCTCTTGTCCTCTATTTTGGCATCTGATGTAAGTATTCCTGTCAAGGAGTTCATCAGCTGATATACATTATAGTCATTTTTGCGCTGTGCATCTGTCTCTGAATAGAAAGAGCCAACCTGCTTATCCTTTATCTGGAAATAATATACTCCAAGAGAGCCCTTTACCGGACCTACAACTCCGCTCTCGCCCTTCTGCCCGGCCATTGAAACGGCACCTATAAACTTAGGGTCAAGCTGTGAGCCGGCAGAGGCCAAAGAGGCAAATGTTACATCGCTTTGTGAGCTTACGGTTGTCTCCAATCTGCCTGCAATATCCTCAATGGTAGTTGCTCCGCTAATCTTTGATTTGCACTCATCGGCAAGTTTATCTACCCTTTTTTGCATTACGAGGTAGTTCTTTATGCTCTCCGACAACTCTTTTACAGAGGCATATCCTGCAGGGGAGATTCCTTTAAGAGCTGAAACAAAGAAGTATTTATTCTCTATTGAAACAACATTGGAAACCTCTCCGAGCTTTGCATCAAAGAGCCATCTTACAATCTCTCTTACTTTATCATAGCCGCCAAATGTCTTGTCGTTTGAAAAGATTTTCTGAGCCCTTCTCAACTCTAATTTGTTTTCATTTACATACTGCTCAAAGCGATTTATATCTCCGCCACTGAAATCGGCTGCACTATTTGCCTGGGCATATATCTGTGAATAGGTCTGCTGGCTTGGAGCAACTTCTGCGGAGAGTATTGCAACCTTTGCCTTTCTAACAGGGGTTGTTATCTGATCTGCCCTTGCAATATAGAAGTTGTCTCCTATTTTGAGTTTGGTATTTTCGCCCTTTCTCATTGTAAATACCTTTGTAAACTCTGCCGGCAACATATTAGGAGCAGACAGCTCTGTAATCCAGCCAATTGTGCCAGGCTCAATACCAGGCTGAGCTGGTGCAAACTCCGCTGCAATCTTTGAGAAGCTGTTAGGAGAGGAAGCCAAAACTCTCATTACGCTGTCTGCCTGAGCCTCTCCGGAGGTTGGAATAAACTTTACAAAAACGGAATCCGGCCTCATTGCCACATCCAAAACTTTAGCTGCAATAAATGTGTTCTCATTTGGCTGAGGCTCCATCAACGCTCCTGCAGGGTGAGTTGCAACAAACTCATCCAAAGTAGAGGAGAAGTTGTTGAGATCCCCTTTCTTGAAATAGATTTCTGAATACTTTGTATCTGAGTTCCTTGCAAGGAAAGCTCTCATACCATCATTAGCTGTGGAGGCAAACTCGTCATAACTCTTCTCAAACTGCTTTTTGGTATCCTCAAAATCTCTTTCAGAAGGGAGAATATCAAATACTATATACTCCATATCTCTGCTCTCCTGCTGCTTAAGAGCCGGACGGATTCTCTCATAGAAACTGTTAATTTCTGCATCTGAAACAGTTACAGTTGTATCTGCTGCCAAAGCCACAGGCTTGATAACAAAATCTATGCTGTAAGATGTGTTGTTCTCAGATATATCTCTCTTTGCCTGAAGGTTATTGACAATGGAGCTCTTTGCCAACATATTGGCATACTTTGAGAACATCCTATCTTGTATCATATTGGTTTGCAGGAAGTTCCAGTAGTTACGGAAAGCTCCGCTGTTATCTCTCTCTATATTGTTGTAAAACTCCATAAAGAGATTCTTGTCATATACTCCATTCTCATTCAAAAAAGCCTGCTCTCTCTGAATTACAGGAGAGATATCCGTCCCCTGTATCATATCGGCCTGCTCCTTATCTCCAACGCTTATGCCTGCATTTTCGCAAGCCGGCATAATAACCTCATCTGTAAGGAAGCTCTGCCAAGCGGAGTTGTTAATCATCTCCGTACTCTCCTCGCTGCTGGTAGCACCATTTGTAATTTGATAGATATTGTTGTAGTAATCAACTCTTTTGCTGAACTCCTGCTGTGTAATGCTCTTTTTACCAATCTTTCCAACATCATACTTGCTGGAGAACATAGATAAGGTGGATTGCAGGGTGTCTGCATCAAGAATAAAGGCCAACATAGCCAACGCAATAACGGTGGTAATCAAAAACCCCATCCTTTTGCGCATCTTCTCAAGAACTGCCATATATTATACTCTTTAATTTTACTAAATTAGACCCTATAGGCCACAAGGCTGCAAAGATAGTAATTTTATTCATACTTTTGTATTCATATCCATCGCGATGGAGATAACTAAAAAGACAAAAGCTATGTTTAAGGCAAATTTCAAGGAACTGTTTGGCAAGATTGCCCCCTATCTGCTTGTTGTTGTGCTATTTGTGGTAATAGGCTACTCCTATGCCCCCTACACTCTGAGCGGAAAGGTTGTAAACCAGTCTGATATATCCAGTTGGAACGGTATGGCTCACGAGATTGTGGAGTGGAACAACGCCCATCCGGATAACCCTACATATTGGACAAACTCTATGTTTTCCGGAATGCCGGCAACCACAATATCCGTAGTATATAGCGGAGACTATACCAAATATCTCTACGATGCCCTCTTTTGGGGGCAGAGACCTGCCAGCTATCTCATTTTGGCTATGTTGGGAGCCTTTCTGATGTTCCTCGCCTTTGGAGTAAACATCTATTTGGCCTTTTTTGGTGCGATTGCTTTTGCCTTCTGCTCATACAATATGCAGATAATTCAGGTTGGCCACAATACCAAGATGGTGGCAATAGCCCTTATGCCTTGGGTTTTGGGGAGTGTTGTTCTGACATATCGCAAAAATTCTCTTTTGGCTGCGCTCCTTTTTGGGCTTGCCCTAAGTTTTCAGATAAAAGCCAACCATCCGCAGATTACCTACTATTTGGCTATTGTTATACTAGGATACGCTATCTATCAGCTCATTAAGAGCATAAGGGAGAAGATGGCCACCAAATTTATCAAAACTTCGGCAGCCCTGCTTGTTTGTGGCGCCCTTGGAATAGCCTCCAATACAAACCACCTCTGGCCTGTATATGAGTATGGGCAGCACACAATGCGTGGCGGTACGGAGCTTTCAGAAAATGGCTCTGATACCAAGGGGCAGAATGGACAAAAGAGCCGCAGCGGACTGGATATAGAGTATGCAACCCAATGGTCATACGGCCTTGAGGAGACTCCTAACTTATTCATTCCCAACTTTAACGGAGGAGCTTCAAGCGCCCCCCTCGGTACAAACTCTGCCACATACAAACTTCTTGTAGAAAAGTATAACTACCCTCCGGTACAAGCTGAGGCTTTTGTGCAGGGTATGCCTCTTTATTGGGGTCCGCAGGCATTTACTGCCGGCCCAATGTATATGGGAGCGGTCTGCATTTTTTTGGCCATATTTGGGCTATTTGTTGTAAGGGGTGGTGTAAAGTGGTGGTTAGCAGCCGTTTCTCTGCTTGCGCTACTACTCTCCTTTGGCTATCACTTTATGGCTCCAACCAAGTTTTTCTTTAACTATATGCCGCTGTACAACAAGTTCAGAACAGTATCTATGATACTTGTTATTCTGCAACTTACACTACCTGTTTTGGCGGTATTGGCTTTGGACAGATTCTTTCAACTGCAAGAGAGCGATAAGGTTGAATTTGTCTCCGTAAAGCGTCCTATGCTTTGGTCTTTAGCTATTTGCGGAGGATTTGCTCTGCTTGTTGCACTAATTCCTTCAATAGCCGGCAGTTTTAGCGGAGCTGCAGATTCGCAGCTTCCAAAAGAGCTTGCACAATCGCTTCAGTTAGACAGAGCTTCAATATTGAGAAAAGATGCCATAAGGAGCCTTATTTTTGTAATACTCACAGCAGTAGTACTTTGGGCAGTTTTCAATAAACGCCTGAAAACAAGATATGCCTATATTGCAGTTATTGTTATAGCTCTTATGGATTTATGGGGGGTGGATAAACGTTATCTGAACGGCAGCCACTTTGTTTCACAAGAGGATTTCAGCTCTCCGCTTAAAGAGCGTCCTGTGGACAAACTTATAAAAGAGAGCGATAAAGGATTAAGTTATAGGATATTAGACCTTTCTACCGATCCGTTCAACAACGCCTATCCGAGTTACCACCATAAGAACATAGGCGGCTACTCTCCGGCCAAACTACAACGCTATCAAGATCTTATAGAGCGTTTTCTTATGCCGGAGATAAATGCCGTTGTTAAAGAGGTTCAGGGAGCTACCACCATATCCGAGGCAAATTCTGCACTCAACTTCCATCCTGCAATAAGTATGCTAAACACAAGGTATATTATTGTGAATGAGGAGAGTATGCCGCTAACAAACCCATACGCATTAGGAAATTGCTGGATTGTAAACAAGGCGGTTGAGGCAGAGAATGCCGATATGGAGATAGAGCTTCTTTCAAAGATAGATCCTCGCCGCGAGGCGGTTATAAACAAAGAGTTTATCCAAAACCAGCCGGAACTTCTCAAAGTAGAGCGAGGTAAATCATATATGGATTCCATAACAATATCAACCGTTGCAAACGACTTTGCATCAATAGCTTTAACAAGCTACGCCCCAAATAAGATGGTATATCGTTACAGCTCTGCAACTCCTCAGCTTGCACTCTTTAGCGAGGTATATTACCCGGGTTGGAAGGCTCTGTTCAAACCATCCGAAGGCTCTGCCGCAGAGGGAGAAGAGCTTGAGATTTTCCGCGCCAACTGGATTTTAAGAGGCCTGCTTTTGCCTGCAGGAGAGGGAGATATAACCTTCACATTCCAACCGGAGAGCTTTATAAAAGGAGAACTCTACTCCCGCCTCGCCTCCGGCACCCTGCTGCTACTACTTATTGCAGCTTGTATATTAACTTTGCGTAAAAAAAGAGAATGCTAAAGCTCTTCAGGAAAAACTTTTTCGAGTGGTCGCAGACTATCAGTTAAATTCAGAAGTATCTTCTAAACATTAAATAAAAAGTGCATTATGTCGCCGTCTTGAACTATATATTCTTTACCCTCTGTTGCAAGACGGCCGGCTGCTCGGCAGGCGCTTTCACTACCATATTTTACAAAGTCCTCAAACTTAATAACTTCTGCGCGTATGAATCCTTTTTCAAAATCTGAATGAATTACTCCTGCTGCCTGCGGAGCTTTATCTCCTTTGTTAAAGGTCCAGGCTCTTACTTCAGGCTCTCCTTGTGTAAAGAATGTCTGCAGATTGAGAAGTTTATAGGCTCCTTGTATTAGACGCACTATGCCCGATTGTTTAAGCCCCATCTCCTCCAAAAAAATCATCTTGTCTTCATAACTCTCCATCTCTGCAATATCGGACTCTATTTTGGCTGCAAGCACGAGTATCTCTGCTCCTTCATCTTTAACTGCCTCTCTTACAGCATCTACATAACTATTGCCATTGGCGGCACTTGCCTCATCTACATTACAAACGTACATTACAGGCTTTGCTGTGAGCAGAAAAAGACTCTTTGCAAGTTTTATATCCTCTTTATTATCAAACTCTACACTTCTGGCATTCAACCCCTTCTCAAGAGCGGCTTTATATTTTTCAAGCACCGCACAGAGCTTTTGAGCCTCTTTATCTCCACCTGTCTTTGCCTGTTTGCTTACTTTTGCCAAGCGATTTTCAACAGTCTCTAAATCTTTAAGCTGAAGCTCAGTATCTATAACCTCTTTATCTCTTACAGGATTTACACTGCCATCCACGTGAGCTATATTAGCATCGTCAAAGCAACGCAATACGTGTAGGATTGCATCTGTTTCGCGTATATTTGCAAGAAACTGATTTCCAAGACCTTCTCCTTTGCTCGCTCCTTTAACAAGCCCTGCTATATCCACTATCTCAACCGTTGCAGGTACCACATTGCGCGGCTTTACCATCTTTACCAAAGTATCCAACCTCTCATCGGGTACTGCAGTTGAGCCAAGCTGTGGATTTATTGTACAGAAAGGAAAATTAGCTGCTTCTGCTTTAGCAGAAGAGATACAATTAAAAAGTGTGCTCTTTCCCACATTTGGGAGTCCTACAATTCCGCACTTTACACTCATATATCTGATATAAAATTATTTACAAAATTATTCTGAAATCATTGGCAAAATTAAGAATCTGTTTTGAATATCCCTAAATATTTCTGACAATCATAGATTCTTCGCTTTGCTCAGAATGCCGATAATGGTTAATATGTTTATTGTGAAATACCCTGTTGATAACTTTTTTATTTTAGGTGGAAAAAAAGAGGATAATTAACCGAGGTGGAAAAAGCCAAATTTTTCCACCAATGTTTCAACACTTATCAACATATTATTTCACTAAAGAAAATAGGGTAAATCTGACTTTAAAGTGAGAAAAGATATAGATTTTTGACTTATAAACATTTTCAACAGGCTATAACTACAACCACTCTTTTTTTATAAAAAACTAAAAAGTAATTATTAAATATTTTGTTGATTTTTGAATAGAACTCTTTTTTTGCGACCATTAGGAATCTTAGTATATTTGTAGGCAATGAGCAGAACAGATGAACAAAATATAGAGAAATTCAATCCTCGTGAGATAGATATTCCTTCTGATAAGGAGCTGGAAAATCTTGTGCGTCCGCAGCAGTTTACTGAGTTTAGCGGTCAAGATAAGGTTGTTGAGAATTTGAAGGTATTTGTACAGGCTGCTAAAATGAGGGGAGAGTCTTTGGACCATACTCTTCTTTTTGGCCCTCCGGGGCTTGGAAAAACAACTCTTGCTTCAATTATAGCAAACGAGATGGGGGTTGATATGAAGGTAACTTCAGGGCCTATTTTGGATAAACCGGGGGATCTTGCCGGATTATTGACCTCTCTTGATAGTTCCGATATACTTTTTATAGATGAGATTCATCGTCTGCCAAAAATAGTTGAGGAGTATCTCTACTCGGCTATGGAGGATTACCGTATAGATATAATGATAGATAAGGGGCCTGGTGCTCGTTCTGTTCAGATAACTCTTAATCCATTTACTTTGGTAGGAGCTACAACAAGGAGCGGGCTGCTCTCTTCACCACTTAGAGCAAGATTTGGAATAAACTGTCATTTAGAGTATTACAATACTCAAACTCTTCAGACAATAGTAAAACGTTCTGCAAAAATTCTGAATATAGATATAGATGATATGGCCTCAAAGGAGATTGCCTGCCGCAGTAGAGGAACTCCAAGAATTGCCAATTCATTGCTCAGAAGGGTAAGGGATTTTGCACAGGTAAAGGGGAATGGAGATATAGATTTGGAGATAACAAAATACTCTTTGGATGCACTCAATATAGATAAGCGTGGGCTTGATATGATGGATAACAAGATATTGAGTACTATAATAACAAAATTCAAGGGCGGGCCTGTAGGGCTTACAACAATAGCAACCGCTGTAGGAGAGGATGCAGGAACTATAGAGGAGGTATATGAACCGTTCCTTATACAGGAGGGATTTATAAGAAGAACTCCTCGTGGCAGAGAGGTTACAGAGCTTAGTTATAAACATTTAGGGCTCTCGCCATACAAGAATGATTTTTCACTTTTTTAATACTTGAATATTTTTAATAACAATCGCGATAAATATAAATGCCTCATATTATGAAAAAAATTTCTGCAACCTTACTCTTTTTGCTTTTTACAGCGATATTTTCATACGATGTATATGCTTGTACATCAGCTATTTTTACAGGTAAGGCAACTAAAGATGGCAGGCCGCTTATGTATAAGAACAGAGATACCGGCGAACTGAATAACAGACTTGAATATTTCTCTCCCGGGCAGGGTAGAATATATGGTTTCATAGGTCTTGTAAACTCTCCGAGCAAAGGTGGTGAGGTTTGGGCAGGAAGCAACGATG
>CADBUS010000139.1 GCA_902797895.1 uncultured Bacteroidia bacterium
TTACCCTCACAGTGGTTGATATAGAAAAAATAGATTCGGTTACCGAAAATATCACTTTTGGTGAGAGCAATCTTGATATTATCGTATTGGATGAGGAAGAAGACGATGGTGGTTCTATTGGTTAATTAGAAAACGATAACATAAACAGAAAAAATAAGGATATGAAACAGATAAAATTCATTACAAATCGCTCGGCATTTGCCGCATTGTTTTTTTGCGCTTTGATAGCCATCGGCTTGAGTTCTTGCAGCCGTGAGGATTCTTTTGTTGAGCCGTCAGATTCTGCAAAAGGCTCTCTTGCCTTTAGTGTAAACACCAATGGTGCTATGACCAAGGCTGATGAGGGTTTATCAAGCGAGATCTCTTACCTTGCTTCCGACTATCTCGGCTCTATCAACAACGAGGCGCTTTATCTCAATCTTGAAAGTTCCCTTTGGCAGGAAAATACCTCTGCTGCCACCAAGGCAACTCCTATTACCTCCATAGATGAATTGAAAACCAGCGGCTTTGGTTTTGTTGCCTACAAGCAGCCAACCACTACCGCTACTGCCGGTCAGATGACTGTTTATCCAAATGGTACAACTTCTGCCTTTAAGGCTGTTTACAGCAGTTTGGAGGATTTTTGGGCTCCATCGGGTGATATTCTTTGGCCTAATGTGGGCCAATATGTTCACTTTTTTGCCTACGCTCCATACATAGATGATTCCTTCAATTCCAAGGTAACCTTTGCCGATGCTACTGCTCCAAAGATTGTCGATTTTGAGGTAAATTCGGATTATGCTTCTCAGACAGATTTGCTTGTAGCCACCAATGTTGCCAACGATGCTGCTCCATTTGTTGTAGGGCAGGGTTTTGTTCCTCATCAGCTAACTTTTACTCACGCCTTGGCCGCCATTCGCTTCAAGGTTGTTAGGACCGGCTCTCCTATCACGGTAAACAAAATTACAATACGAAACATTTACAACAAGGGTACCTATAATTTTGGCACAAGCGCTTGGGAGGGCCAAAGTGGCAGCCAGACCATTACTATCATAAATCCCGAATTGGAAGATACTCCACGCATAGGCGAGGATGGCTATCTCTACTTTCAGGAGAAGCACACACTGCTGATGATTCCTGCCGGCTCATTACCTACCGATGCTGAGATAGAGGCAGATATAACTGTTGGTGGAGCAAATAAAGTGCTCAAATCTAATATATCTTCTCATATTTGGAGCCAAGGGTATTATCTGACATATACTATAGATAATATTGCAGGTGCGGATGTTGGTTACACATACGTGCTCAATGCTACCAATCCGACCTTGACCTATCAAGGCGGTAGCAGCGAGAACGCCAAGGTTACAAGTTACAAATATCCTAACGGCAACGAGAGTACCAAAACTCCTGTGGAGTGGACCGTAGAGGGTTATTACAACACTGCAACCGGGGCTGCAAACAAGAGCTTTGCCGATCGTTTCCGTAAAGGTATCTCCGCCACCTTCATCACAGACTTGAGCCCTATCCACGGTAGCGGAAGCTCCACTGGTGAAACCCTAACCATCAAATATCCTGCTGCTGTTCCGGGAGCTCCGGTTACAGAGCGTAATAGAGGAGCCGGGTATGATCAAACCATAGCCGCCACAGCTAAGGTTGGAACCGCAACTCCTTATAACCTTGCAGGTTGGGAGATTAATAGTAGCGGCAATTTTGTAAACAACAATGCTACCACAACAGTTATAAGAAATACAGCCAATGCCTACATTATCAATGGCCCCGGTTACTATCGCTTTCCAATAGTTATGGGCAATGGTATCAAAAACGGTACTACTAATCCAACAGCCTATAACCAGACTGGTTTTGTAGATTACTTAGGCAGAGCCATCACCTCTCCATATCTCAATGGCACAGGCAATGAGGAGCCTACGTATGCTATTGTTAGTTTTGCTGATTGGCGATTTATTACTGCTAATAATTATAATGGTCCGCGATTGGGTCGCCCAGGCTGGCAATACGAAGATTTTTGCTTAACCAATGAAGGCAACCCTTCTACCCAAGCCATTACTAACGGTATCAGTAAGATAGGTAATTACTATTGGGTTAATTTCCACGTGCCTTCAGCTCCCAGACAAGGTGTGGCTAATATAGTTGTATTGGATAAGCTAAAACGTCCAATGTGGAGCTATCTTATTTGGCTTACAGATTACAAGCTCGGCGTAGGAGATATTCCTGCTCAGCCACTTGTAGATACTCAAGATGAGACTCAAGGCAGACTCTCTATAGCTTTAATGCCTCGTGCGCTTGGTTTGATAGAAAGGTCAAGAACAATTTACACATCTTATCCAGAAGACGCTCCAATATATGTGCGCCTTGAGCAGAATGAAAGTGGGCTAAGCAAAGTAGTTACAATTACTCGCCCGGCTTATACAGATAAAGTGGCATATACTTCATACGCACCTCTATATCAATGGGGGCGTCCTCACGCCCAAATAGGAGGTTGGAGTTATGATGCGGATAGTAATCTTGCTGGCCAAGAGGGTAATTGGCAAGGCTTGGTTCTGGTAGGCTCCATAGCAACCACACCTCACGCTCGTATATATGAATCTATTCAGCAATGTATACGTTACATTGCCACCCCACAATCCGCTTGGATGTTTAATGATGAAGAAGCAGCTACTACAATTAAACATCTTTGGAACGCAGGCACTATAGCAGAGTATTACTTGCCTTATGAAACGGGCATACATACAGATACTAAGGTTGTAAAGACTATCTATGACCCTTGTCCTCTGGGCTATACGGTTCCTCGCAAAAATGCATTTTCATTCAACATGATAGGATATGGCGAACTTGATGCTTATGGATGGTATAGAGATCAGCGATTTGAATATGTGAATGTAGATAAATCAGAGGACCTTTCTCAAGGTGTTACATTTTATACGAATTGGCGTAAAAA
>CADBUS010000140.1 GCA_902797895.1 uncultured Bacteroidia bacterium
GGGTTATAAATATACTCTCTATAGGGAGGTTCTGCTATCAAAAAAACTACGACAATATTCCCGATATTTGCAGACAAGTTTTGGAAATGGGATATAAGGTTTGTTGGTATATAATTGGTTTTGGTTCAGATGAGCAGCTAATTAGAGATAAGATAAAGGAGTCCGGAGTAGAGAATAATGTTATTATCTTGGGCAAAAAGAGTAATCCTTATCCATATATAAAAAGATGCGATGTTTATTTGCAGCCATCGCGTTATGAGGGCAATTCGGTAACCGTGAGGGAGGCGCAGATGTTAGGGCGGCCTGTTATTGTAACGGCCTATCCAACAGCATCATCACAGGTTGAAGATGGAATAGATGGTATAATAGTTCCATTGGATAACAAGGGGTGTGCAGAGGGAATTGCAGGGGCTTTAGAAAAGAGGGAAAAACTTTCAGCAATAGAGAGCGCCCTCAAGCAGAAGGATTTTGGCAACGCAAGTAGCATAGAGGTTTTTAACAGATTATTTGAGTAGCTGCTATGATAAACTTTCTACCGGCACATTTGTATAATCCGGCTTACTTGTCGGTGATGACCTTGGTAACGCTCTACCTATTCTACAAGTATGCCGGTATGGGAACAGAGCAGCTGATAAATACCCGCCGCAGCTACGCTTTTTCTGTTATTCTCGCATTGGTTCTTACTATTGTAATCGGACTCAGACCGCGCTCTATTTTCTTTGGGGATATGGGGGCTTATATAGGCGAATATAATCGCTATGCAGATGGCACAAAGGTGATAAGCACAACTCAAGATCCGGTTTGGACCTCCATAATGTATGCCTTTGCCACATCGGGATTAAGAGTAGAGTGGTTCTTTCTCCTTGTAGAATTTATCTATATCTTCTGCATTTTTTGGGCCTGCCGCCGCTTTAGCCCCGATAATACAGATATCCTCTTTGTTGCGGCGCTGAGTGCAATGAGTTTTTTTACATACGGGACCAACGGAATCCGCAATGGTGCTGCCACAAGCATATTTCTGCTTGCACTGTCGTTTTTGAAAGGAGGATTTGTAAACAAGATTATCTATGCGCTTTTGAGCCTTATTGCCCTTAATGTACACGGCTCAATAATAATACCATTTGCGGCCAGCTTAGGGGCTCTCTTTATAAAGAACAAGAAATTGCTTATTTATGGTTGGGTAGGAGCGGTGCTGCTGAGTTTCTTTTGGGGAGGAGTGGTGCAGAACTTCTTTTCTGCTTTAGGACTTGACAGCAGAATGGAGGACTACCTCTCAAGTAGCAATTATGCCGATGAAATTGGCGGACGCTTCAGATGGGACTTTTTGCTCTACTCCTCTGTACCGGTTATAATTGGCGCATACGCTATATTTAAGAGAAAGATTTATACAGACACATACGCCCTATTGCTTGGAACCTACATATTTGCAAACATTATCTGGATATTTTTGATTCGTGCTCGTTTTAGTAATAGATTTGCATATTTGAGCTGGTTTTTATACCCGATAGTGCTTGTATATCCTTTAATTGAGATGCCACTATTCAAAAAAGCTCCCGGGTTAAAGTTAGGCATTATACTTATAGGTCAGCTTGTTTTTACAATACTTATGTGGGTTATTATGGGCTTTTAAAGGAGAAGAGATGAGAATTCTTTATGTAATAACATCGCTGCGTAGGGGAGGGGCAGAAAAGCTTGTTGCTCAGCTTTCTATGACTATGAGAGAGAGAGAGCACAGCGTAGATGTGGCTCTGTTTGACGGGGTGGAAACCACCTACAAAAAGGAGTTGGAGCAGGCGGGCTTTAAGGTATTTTCTTTCTCTGAAGAGGGAAGCGTATATTCTCCAAAAATGCTTTTTAAGCTGCTGCCGCTTATTAAAAAATATGATATAGTTCATACGCACAATGCCTCACCGCAGCTATATGGTGCACTTGCCAAATGGCTCTCGTTCGGAGGTAAAACAAAACTAATTTATACAGAGCACAATACTACCAACCGCCGCCGCAATATGGCTTGGTTCAGAGCAATAGACCGTTGGGCATATAATCGCTATTCAAAAATTATCTGCATATCGGAAAAGGCATATACCAATTTAGCTGAGTATCTCAAAGGGTGCAAGGCTGAGATTGTTACCATCAAAAACGGAGCAGATATTTCGGCTCTTAAAGCGGCTGCGCCAAATGTAGAGTTAAGGGAGGGAGCAGGCCGCTATGTAATAGTGATGGTTGCAGCATTCCGCCCTCAGAAAGACCAGGATACGCTTATTAAAGCCCTTGCTTTGTTGCCAAAAGATTATACTCTTTGGCTTGTTGGAGATGGGGAGCGCAGAGTGGAATTAGAGGCTCTTGCAGAGAATTTTGAGGTAGCCGGCAGAGTTAAGTTCTGGGGAGTAAGAGATGATGTGCCTACTCTCTTAAAGAGTGCGGATGTGGTGGCCTTTTCCTCTCACTATGAGGGACTTTCGCTCTCCAGCATAGAGGGGATGGCTGTGGGTAAACCATTTGTGGCGAGCGATGTAGATGGCTTGCGCGAGATAGTTGAGGGAGCCGGAGTGCTGATTAAAGAGGGGGATGCCGAGGGGTTTGCTGCGCAGATAAAGGAGCTTTGCACAAATGGCGAGTATGCTCGGCAGATAGCCCTCGCTTGCGAGGCCAGAGCGGCGGAGTACGACTTTTCTAAAATGGCAGAGGAGTATAACAACCTATATATGAGCCTTAAATAGCGGCAATGGAAAAGAAAAAGATTATACGCATATCCAACATTCCTCAAACAATGAATCTCTTTTGTAAGGGGCTCTTTAAGGAGCTTTCTGCCAATTATGAGGTGGTTGCGGTATCTTCTCCGGAGCCGGCTCTTAAAGAGATAGAAGAGAGAGAAGGAATTAGGACTATCGCTGTGCCTATAGAGCGCAGAATGGCTCCGCTAAAGGATATCGTTACTCTTTATAGGCTTATAAAGGTATTCAGAAAGGAGAGGCCCAATTTGGTACACAGTGTAGGGCTAAAGGCAGCCCTGCTTGGTATGTGTGCAGCTTATCTTACAAAAGTAGAGTTTAGGGTGCACACCTTTACAGGATTGGCCTTTCCAACAGCTACAGGGGCTAAGAGGGCTCTGCTCAAATGGATAGATAAGATGATTTGCTCTTTTGCAACCCATCTTTTGCCGGAAGGGAGAGGAGTTGAGAGAGATTTGTTGCAGGCAAAAATTACCAAAAAGCCACTCAAGGTATTAGGCAACGGTAATATACGCGGTATAGATTTGGAGTATTACAAAATAAGCCAAGAGGTTGAGAGAGAGGCCGCTGCAATAAAAGATAGCGAGAACTTTACCTTTTTGTTTGTTGGGCGTATTGTGGCAGCTAAGGGAATTAACGAGCTTGTGGAGGCATTTGTGCGGTTAAACAGTGAGTTGCCGGCCACAAGGCTTATACTTGTAGGCGGATATGACGATGGGATAGACCCGATAAGTGCAGAGAGCAGAAAGATTATCAAAACTCACAATAAGATTGTTGAAGCCGGAGTAAAGGAAGATGTGCGACCTTGGTATGTTGCCGCAGATTGCTTTATATTACCAAGTTACAGAGAGGGTTTCCCAAATGTTGTAATTGAGGCAGGGGCTATGGGGCTGCCATCTATTGTAACAGATATAAATGGTGCAAACGAGATTATAATAGAGGGAGAGAATGGAATAATAATTCCTCCACAAAATGCTGAGGCTTTATACTCGGCTATGAAAGAGATTGTTACAAATGAGGCTACGCGGCAGAAAATGGCCGGCGCCGCACGCTCTCTTATAGCAAGCCGTTACGAACAGAGCTATGTATATGGCTGCCTGAAAGAGTTTTATGCCTCTTTGTTAAACCCACAAAGCCCTAAATAACAATAGATTGCAGATGTATAAAAAATATCTGAAACGGATTTTGGATTTTATTGCGGCGCTGCTGCTACTGCTGCTTTTTGGCTGGCTGATAATTATCTTTATTGTTTTGCTCCACTTTGCAAACAAGGGGGCCGGGGTATTTTTTCTGCAAGAGAGGCCGGGTAAAAATGCCAAGATTTTTAAGGTAATAAAGTTCAAGACAATGACAGATGAGCGCGATAAGCAGGGGAATCTTCTTCCTGATGGAGAGCGCATTACAAAGATAGGAAAGTTTGTGCGCTCCTCCTCAATAGATGAGCTTCCGCAGCTTATAAATGTACTCAAGGGAGATATGTCTTTGGTGGGGCCGCGCCCTCTATTGGTGCAATATTTGCCGCTCTACAGCCCGGAGCAGGCTCGCCGCCACGAGGTTAGGCCGGGCATAACAGGCTGGGCGCAATGCCACGGCCGTAATGCCATCAGCTGGAAGCAGAAGTTTGAACTTGATGTATGGTATGTGGAGCATTGCAGTTTTGCAACAGATATGAAAGTTATTGCCCTTACTGCCAAAAAGGTTTTCAGGCGTGAGGGAATCTCTCAGCAGGGGCAGGCCACAATGGAGTACTTTAACGGAAACAATTA
>CADBUS010000141.1 GCA_902797895.1 uncultured Bacteroidia bacterium
GGCGCTTTTGCACAGAGCCGCAACTTCAAACTTACTCAACACCTTGAGAACCAATATAGTATTCTTAAAATACTTGCCACAGAGTATGTTGATACCCTCAATTTTGATAAAATTCTGGAGTATGGAATAGATGCTATGCTCGGCTCCATAGACCCATATACAGAGTTTATTCCGGAGGAAGATGAGGAATCTATAAGTCTTATAACAACAGCCTCTTACGGAGGAATAGGTGCCACCATACGCAAGGTGGATTCGCTTGGCGGAGTGCAGATTATTCAGCCATATCCCAACTCTCCGGCAATAAGGTATAATCTGCAGCCGGGGGATATACTTTTGGAGATAGATGGTCAGCCGGTAAAAGCTCTCCCTGTGGATGAGTGCAGCAAGAGGATGAGAGGAGCACCCGGCACCAAGGTGGTATTCAAGATAAAGAAGGGGCGTAGCGGAAAGATTGAGGAGGTTGCGGTTATAAGAGACAAGGTACACGTGCCGGATGTAAGCTACTATGGGCTTTTGAGCAAGGTTTTTGGTGATAAGAACGAGATGGAGGAGGCAATAAAGAGTATGCAGCACAGAATGTCAGACTCCGCACAAATGGCAGATAAAGAGCTTCTTACAAAAGTAGTGAACATTCCTCTCAACAAGATAGGATATATTAAACTTGCAGGCTTCTCCCTCAACTGTTCAGAGGATGTAAAGGCAGCCCTTCTCTCACTTAAAGAGCAGGGGGCGGAGCGGCTGATTCTTGACCTCAGAGGCAATGGCGGAGGGCTTATGAACGAGGCTACAGATATTGTATCTCTCTTTGTACCAAAGGGTACGCTTGTTGCCACAGCAAAGGGCAGAGGAGAGGGGACAAACTTTACCTGTGTAACATCAAAAGAGCCTGTAGATACAGAGATTCCTCTTATGGTACTTGTAAGCTCCTCCTCTGCTTCAGCTTCTGAAATTGTGGCAGGAGCCTTACAGGATTTGGACCGCGCAACCATAGTAGGCACAAGAACTTACGGAAAAGGGCTTGTGCAGTCGTTCCGCTCCATTGGCTATAATGGCAAACTAAAACTCACAACATCAAAGTATTATACCCCAAGCGGCCGCTGTATTCAAATTATGGATTATGCTCATCGTAATCCCGATGGTAGCGTAGGTGCTGTTCCTGACTCGCTAAAGAGGCCATTCAAAACCAAAAACGGACGCACCGTATATGATGGCGGAGGAATCACCCCCGATATAGAGATAAAAGCCTTGAGTTACAGCCGCCCTACATACGCCTTGGTTTTGAGCGGTATCTTGGATGAGTATGCAGTAGAGTATTTTACTGCTCATAATATAGATACGGAGAAAGCGGCGGCTTCGGCTCCTCACTTTAATCAGAGTGCTTCACTCGCTGCTTCCCAAGCTCTCTCCAACGGCTCTATCTCTCTCACAGACAGAGAGTATGAGGAGTTTGTCAAATTTGCCGCAGAGCGCAAATTTGACCACCGTTCAGGTGCCGAGGTTGTTTTGGATCAGATGATAAAAGAGGCCAAGGCAGATGGACTTTACAAAGAAAACCAACAGGAGTATGATGCTCTTGCCTCTAAAGTTAAGCTCTCAAAAGCAGAGGTATTAAGGCTCAAAAAAGATGAAATTAAACCGCTGTTGGAAGATGAGATTATTCAGAAATACTACTACACAGGAGCTCGTATGCGCCACTCGCTTCAGGGAGATACGCAGCTATGGCGTAGCGTTTTGGCCTTTATGGGAAACAACTAAATAGCGTTGGCCGCCACTTCCTGCCAGACATAGAGTTTATCTGAACGGCGGAGCCTCTGCGATATCGGTATAGAGCATATATCCCCCTTAACGGCTTTGGCCACAGGCTTTAGTTCAACCCTTATTTCGGTAATGCGGTGCTCAATGCAGCCTGTTGAAGGGCCTATTATCAGTACCGTATCGCCAACAGCAAGCTCCCCTGCCTCCACAACTATCTCTGCCACACCGAGTTTTGAGAAATAGTTGGTTACTTTGGCGCAATAAACCTTCTTGCGGGTAGCATTGCTGCCATATACACTGCTCCACTCTCCGAGCCTTGCCCCCTGATAGTACCCATCCCAAAATCCGCGGTTAAAGACTTGGTTAAGCTGCTCTTTAAGGCTCTGCTTTAGAGCCTCTGTATAAGAACTTTGCCCGTTTTGCTGCTCTGTACAGGCATCGGCTGCGCGGCGGTAAGCCTGAGTAACCACCTTTACATACTCCGCACTGCGGGCACGCCCCTCTATCTTGAAGACAGATATTCCGGCATCAACTATCTTATCTATAAACTCTATGGTACACAAGTCTTTAGGAGACATTATATATTTGTTCTCTATATCAAGCTCTCTGCCGGTCTCCAAATCCGTAACTCTGTAGCCGCGCCTGCATAGCTGATAGCAGCTGCCGCGGTTGGCAGAGGCATTATACTCCTGCAAGCTCAGATAGCACTTGCCCGATATGCTCATACAGAGCGCTCCGTGTACAAAAAGTTCAAGCTGCAAAGGTCTCCCCGATGGGCCGCAAACTCCCTCATCTTTAATCCTTTCGCTAATATGTTTAATCTGCGGAAGGGTTAGTTCTCTGGCGAGCACAATAACATCTGCCCACTGTGCATAAAACTTTACCGCCTCAAAGTTGGATATGTTAAGCTGGGTGGAGGCGTGCACCTCTATCCCCATAGAACGCGCCATAAGAATAACCGCCATATCAGAAGCAATTATAGCAGATATTCCGGCCTGTTTAGCCATCTGCAGAGTAGCCCTAACATCCTCCATATCCTGCTCATATACAACTATGTTAAGGGTTAAATAACTCTTTGCTCCATTCTCTTTGCAAAGGCGTACTATCTCCGGCAAATCCTCAGCCGTAAAGTTATTGGCAGAGTGGGAGCGCATATTGAGATTTCCCACCCCAAAATATACCGAGTCTGCTCCACCTTGCAAAGCGGCAGCCAGGCACTCAAAATTACCTGCCGGCGCCATTATCTCTATATGTTTGCTACTGCTGCTCATCATTTTCTGTAAA
>CADBUS010000142.1 GCA_902797895.1 uncultured Bacteroidia bacterium
TATCGTTTGAGGCCGGCTTTTTGGAGCAGGCGGCGCAGGTAGTAGGCAGCGGTGCGGATGGTTTTGAGTGGCAGCTCGGCGCGGTTGGCGGCCTTGTCTATCTGCTCAATTGTTTTAGATGTTGTAAGCAGTTTTTTTACAACATTATAGGAAGGTGCTCGCTTTGCATTTTGTTTGAGTTGGAAATCGGCAACATCTGTAAAGCTCTCACTCACGATGGTGCAATCTGCAACCCTCTTTACAGCCTCCGCTCCCTTTTGGGTAAAGCAGACAACAGCGCTGACTCCGTTATCATCGGAGCGGTATTTTTTGCCCCATAAATCGCCAACTCTTATATCTGCGCAACAAGCGGTGTATTTGTATTTGCAGCTATCGTAACAGGCGGCATTAAGGCATCTGTCGCCGAGGAAAAATTTGAAAAAAAGATCTCCTTTGCTCATAGGAGAAATTATGGTGCCTCTCTCTCCCTCAACCTCTGTGGTTGTGCTCTCGTGCCAGCCGTTCGCCTTACTGCGGAACTTTACAACCTTTTCATCTCCAACCTTTTGCCGCACAGAGGCCAGATACTTTTGCCACATCAGCAGAGATGGGACTCCGTGGCAGAAGAAATCTATGAATAGGAAATTCTGCTCGCATTTTCTGCTGCGCATAAGGCGGCGCAACGAGTCTATTTGGCAAGGTGTTCCAACTACAATATACTTTTGCTCGGCGGCAAGAGTTAGGGCGGAAAATGCCTCTGCGCTGTAACTCTGTATGTACTTGCTTCCTATGCTCGGCAGCAGCTCCTCTGCGGTGGAAGCTATGTAGTGTTCCGCCCTCTGCCGCGGAATATCATATCTTACTCCGCAAAACTTTGCTCCTTGCGCAACCCCCTCTTTTGCAATGGCATATACAATACCTCCGCTTGTAACCCTTTTGCGCAGCTGAGGATTGTTTACGTATGCGGCAAAGTTCTCAATAGGAGTATTCTCCTTCCCCTCCTCTATGGCACAAATCTCTTTATGGTTAAAGGCGCAAACATTTAGGCAGATGCCGCACTCCACACACCCCTCTTGCTCAACAACAGGAGAGTAAAACCCACCAACCAACTCCATCTTTATAACCTTTTTGGGGCAGGCGGCAACGCATACTCCGCAGCCGTAGCAGCCACAGATTCTGCCTATATTCTCTTTGTTCTTATTACTTGAATTATTGCCGATTGTACTCATTTTGCCCTTATTGTTTTTGTTGTTATTTCAGCTCAAAATTACCGCATTTTTCTCAAATAGTAAAATTAGATAAGAGTCCCTAAATTTTCTAAAAAAAACTTACTTAAAGAATAGATGTTTTTTATTTCACTCATTTTGTGTACTTTTGCGATATGGAGTTGGATAGAGTTAAGTATTGGATGGAAGTTTCTGATTATGATTTAGAAACAGCGGAGGCAATGTATTCTACAGGCCGATGGCTATATGTGGGTTTTATGTGCCATCAAACATTGGAGAAAATATTTAAAGCATATTGGTGTAGCCGAAAAGAAGAAAATGCACCAATGTCTCATAATCTCTTTAATATAGCACAGGCTTGCGGCTTGAATGGATTACTGGATGAGAATCAGATATTGTTCATCAGTGAGATTATGCCGTTAAATATTGAAGCCAGATACCCCTCTTACAAGGCGGCTGTTGGGAAGGGCTTGAACAGCATTAGATGCAGAGAATTAATAGATAAGACAAGAGATTTGCAGCAATGGATAAAAGAGAGGTTATAAGTGTTGTGAGAAGGTACAAGAAAGCGGTTATTGACCAAATGGGGCCTGTAACCGTCTATCTCTTTGGCTCGTATAGCAAAGGGCGCGCTCGCTCGGGCAGCGATATTGATGTTGCTGTTATAGTACCTCGGCTAAAAGGAGATTTTATAGCGGAATCTGCCAAATTATGGCGAATCACAATGGATATCAATACGCTTATTGAACCCATATTGATAGAGGAATGCAATCCTTCTCCGCTATATGAGGAAATTCTTCAGACCGGGATTGCTGTTTAATTTATCCTCACTGCTTTTGTTGTTATTGTCTGTTGGACTTTTAGGCGTTATCTGTTTACACCGTAAAATTCTTTTACTGCTTCTGCTATGTAGCAAATCTGCTCCTCGGTGAGAGCGGTGTGCATTGGCAGAGATAGTACGTGTTCTGCAAGATATTCGCTATTGGCAAGAGTCAAGTCCTCTGCTACAAAGCAGCTGAAAGCCTGCTGTTTATGCAGAGGGAGCGGATAATATACCATTGTGGGCACTCCCTTTTTTGCAAGATGCTCACGCAGTTGCTCTCTTGTATTTTTCTCTCTCTCTGCACATTCATCTGCCTTTGCATCGGCTGGCGTAGCTCTGTGGAAATCCTTTATAATCAGTGTATATTGATGATATGTGTGGGTAGAGAAATCACTCTCTGCAGGGGTGCAGATATATTTTTCAAGAGGATCAAAAGCTCTTAA
>CADBUS010000143.1 GCA_902797895.1 uncultured Bacteroidia bacterium
AAAAGCAGAGAAGTACAATCTATTCGTCGCTTTGGCGACCAGCCGGAGGCTGCTTCTGCAGCCCGTGCCAAAGGCACGATTCCCCTTGGGGGTTAGGGGGACAAAAAAAGGAGCAGCTAAGCTGCTCTTAGTCACAAAAAAAGCAGAGATTTCATCTCTGCTTTTTTTGTGACTCCGACAGGATTCAAACCTGTAACCTTCTGATCCGTAGTCAGATGCTCTATTCAGTTGAGCTACGGAGCCAAGTTTATATAACCTATGAACTATTCGGCCTTAGGCGCCTTTGCCTCTACTGTTCCTCTTGCCTTCTCCTTTATACGAGCCTTCTTACCTGTAAGGTTACGCAAATAGAATATTCTTGCCCTTCTAACCTTACCTACCTTATCTAAGGTTATCTTCTCTATAAATGGAGAGAAAAGAGGGAAAATCCTCTCAACACCAACACCATTGGAGATTTTTCTAACTGTAAAGGTCTGAGTTGCACCTGCACCACGGCGCTGGATGCAAACACCTCTAAAGTTCTGTAATCTCTCTTTGTCACCCTCCTTAATCTTGTAGGTAACTGTAACAGTATCACCTGCTTTAAAGGTAGGGAACTCTTTTGTTTCTACAGCAAAAGCCTGCTGTGCAATCTTTATTAAATCCATTGTTCTAAAATTTAATCAGGCAACATTGCACTAAAAGTGTACAAATCTCAAATGTTTCAACATCTTACGACAATTTAATGTCTGTGCAAGAGGTTGCCCTCGGTTTTGGGAGTGCAAAAATAGGAAAAATTTTTAATGCTCCAAACCTTTTGACCTTAAAAATAACACAACTATTCCGCAAAACAAACCGCAATGCTGTAGCTATCGCACAAAGCCATAATAAAATATATTTTTTTGGGGTGCAACTAAAGCCTCTGAGTATCAAGAACTTAA
The DNA here is from genome assembly GCA_902797895.1 of uncultured Bacteroidia bacterium. GTDB lineage: Bacteria > Bacteroidota > Bacteroidia > Bacteroidales > UBA932 > Egerieousia. Next base: position 921 of record CADBUS010000143.1, read on the forward strand.
CGAAAGTCCCTGCATACAAAACGGTGCAGGCACTTTTAATAATTCTCTGACACACAGCACTTAGCGTTGCACCAAAATATGTGCACGCACGCACCACTACCTGCACCATAACTTGCACTCCCACCTGCACCTGCCTCACCACACGCGCAGAATGACATAGAGCAAGGCACTCAGGTAGCTAAAACTATTGCAGGAGAGATGTTTAGTTTAGATGCTATTACACGAGCCTGTTCATAAGTGGGGTTAACCTTGCCTGATATAATTGCACTCAAGCGGGGAGCTGTAATTCCAAGAATTGCAGCCAACTCTTTTTGCGTTATATGATACTCAACAAGGCGTGCGCTAATTGTTTCAGACAAAGAGGGGGTTTCTATCGGAAAATGCTCTTTTTCATACTCTTCCACAAGTTGAGAAAGAATATCAAGTTCCACAAGACGCGGATCATCTGCAGGAGTATCCTCCCCCACTTCAAAAAAGAGAGCATCTACCCTTTTCATTATAGCCCGATATTGCTGTTCATTTTTTATCTGTGCCATAACCTAACTTTTAAATTTTTGAAGCATCTATTCTATTATATGCGTTATGAGTACCAATAAAACGGATATAAACCAATTCCGGTATAAATTTCACAGCTACAACCAATCTGTACTTATTGCCCTTTATGTTAAAAACATAATGTTGATTCCCAACATAATCTGCCGAATTAAAATCTTTTTTAATATCAGCAAGAGACTTCCAATGTGCATTGCAGGTTTTCAGATACCATTCACTCAAAGGTAGTCTTGAATCTGCGTGAACAGCCCAGAAATCCTGTAATGTGGATATCGCAATCACCCTCATACGCTACAAAATTACTAATTATTTTTTTGATAATACAATTATTTTTTTAGAAATTATCCCTACACAAGACATTTGTAAGATAATTCTGCGGCAAAGCTAATACACTATTGCGCAAAATTTTCTGTTTTTTGCCCTATAGGGCAACATTTTGACAATCTCAAGATTAGCACAAACTATTTTGTGCTAATAATGGGTAAAATTTACGCATTGGATTCTCCTACTTATAGATTCTTCAGTCGTTACGCTCCTTCAGAATGACAGAGAGGCAGCGCAGAATGAGCGTGAAAGCCTTACGCACAGAATGACAGAAAGGCAGCGCAGAATGAGCGTGAAAGCCTTACGCACAGAATGAGGGAAGCAATGTGGTACACTTATTGAAGCGTTAAATGTGTAATTAAGAGCAAAACTATGAGAAGAAAGTTAATTTTGACTATATGTGCGGCAGGAGTGCTTACATTATCGCTCTCTGCTGCAAAGGCTCAGGATTTGCGCGGCAGCAATGGTCTTACTATCGGCAAGATAGAGAGTAACGGTACCATAAGGGGGGCTAATGGCCTCACTGTTGGTAAGATAGAGAACGACGGAACGGTTAGGGGCTCTAACGGGCTCGCTATCGGCAAGATAGAGAACGACGGAACGGTTAGGGGCTCTAACGGCCTTGCAATTGGCAAGATTGAGAGCGATGGAACTATAAGGGGAGCCAACGGCCTCACAATTGGCAAGATTGAGAGCGATGGTAGAGTCAGAGGAGCCAACGGGCTTTCAATAGGAAGCGCCCAAGGAGTTAAAATGGAGTATGCTGCCTATTTCTTTTTCTTCTTCAATCAACAATAAACCGCCCCTACTACCAAGTAAATGAACGGCTTACTGTTTTAGTATTCCCCACTTTGTCTGTGGCCGTTACCTCTATTTTGTGCAGCGCCCCTCTCTTAATTTTTGCATCCTGCAACGGAACAATAAGGGTATTTGTTTTGCCATCGTGCTCAGCCACAACCCAATGGCCATCTATCTCCACTCTGTACTCTTTTATTCCCGATAGCTTGTCTTTCATAACAATTTTCACAACATCTCCCTTTAACTTGGCTCCTGCAGCAAAGTTAAAGGTTAGCTCTACCGCCTCATTATCCACCGCTACGGTATAGAGTCCGAATGAGCCTATTTCTGCGCTAATTGTTTTGTTTACAGGGTTATAAACTCCCCCTACCGAAGAGAGTTTTCCCTTTTCGCTTCTCTTGGCCACCACAAGTTTTGGTATATCGGCATCGGAAGTCTCACCAATCGGAAGCTCTACTGTCACCTTTTTGTGCAGCGATATATCTGCATCGCCAATGCGCCAGAGTTTCTCAGAAACACTCTCAAAAGGGAGATAGGCGTCTGCATACAAATTCCCCTTAGCTATCTTAACACTCATTCCATCAATAGAATAAGAGAAATCTTCATTCCACCTCACAAACTCTCCAACAGGGTTAAAAGGTATGTAGGAATTGTATAGGCTATCGCAGCGGCGTATATTGAATTTCTTATGCTTGCTATTGCCATACAAATCCCAAACAGATATTGTAAGTGTATGCTGCAGAGTATCTTGCAGTTCAATTACTCCGTTATTATGAGCTAAAATTCTATCGCTGAGTAAATTTCCTGGCTCTAAAAGGGTTTTTATATAGTAGCGGCCCGTAAGCCTGCGTAGCCTTGTATCAAGCAGTGATGCTATGTATGCCCCTGTGGAGTATGGAATATTCCCCTCCGTAAATGTGAAAACTGAGGTAGTATCTAAAAATACTTCGTACTTGTAAAGTGCTAATTTACCGGGCGTTCCTTCCATTCTATCGTAGGCATCTACTGCTACATAAAAGGATTTGGGTACCAAAATGGTAGCAACTGAAGAGCCGGAAGAGCCGGAAGCCTCTGAATCTGAAGATGTCCCCATCACAGGAGCTCCTCCCTTATCCAAAAGATAAGAGTAGCCCGCTCCGTAGAGTTTTGCATATCCCACAAACCGCACATCCCGTATAACAGGTGGGGTTTTATCCTTAATATTGTATGTATCTGTGAGTTGTAGATTTATAGGATGCCCATTTTCATCTCTTACCTCAAAGTGCAGATGTGGGCCGCCGGATGAGCCTGTATTGCCTGAATAGGCAATCAGTTCCCCTCTTTTCACAGGGTACTCATCCGCAGCAAAATCTATTGCCTGCCGCCAGCTCTGCTGCTCATACTGCCGCTGCCTGACAATGCTCTGATACTTGGGAGCAAACCTCTGTAAGTGGGCGTAAATTGTCTTGTAACCGCTTGGATGAGTTATCATTATCATATTGCCAAAACCTCCGGGAGTTACAGTAATGCGGCTTACATAACCATCTTCTGCAGCGTAGATCTTCTTACCCTCAACTCCGGCGGTACGCATATCCAATCCGCAATGGAAATGATCTCCGCGCAACTCTCCGTATGTGCCTGAAAATCCGTTATAAGACTCTATTGGCAGAGCAAAATTCTTTGTAGCCTCCCTTTGGCCCTCAAGATTTACATTTGCATCCTTGCTAAAATCAAGGCTTTGCGCCATTGAGGGTTGAGAAAAAGCTACAATCAAAGCGAGTGTAAAGAGTAAAATAGAAAAAAGAGCAGTCCACCATTGCGGAACTACTCTAAATCTCTGAAAAACAACCTCTTTCATTTATTTATCGCGATAGAAATAAGATACTATCTAAAAAAAACTTTCAATCTCTCAAAAAAGCCGCGCTTATCATCGCTGTTTGGTATTGGGTTGAACGATTGGCATTTACGCAACTTTTCCACCAATTCTTTCTCCTCCGCTGTGAGCTTGGAAGGAATCCAAACCTGCACATAAACCAACAAATCCCCTGCTCCGTATCCGTTCACATCAGGCACGCCTTTTCCCTTTAGGCGTAGCATTTTACCGCTCTGGGTGCCTGCCGGTACCTTTATTTTGAGGCGGCCTCCAATGGCAGGTATCTCCACCTCCGAGCCTGTTATAGCATCCGGAATACTTATAAAGAGCGGATAGATTAGGTCATTTCCATCTCTCTCAAAATCTTTGTGAGGAATCTCATCTATAGCCACATAGAGGTCTCCGTTTACTCCGCCGTTGCGGGCTGCGTTGCCCTTGCCCTGCAGGGTAAGCGTCATACCCTGAGCCACTCCGGCCGGCACCTTAAACGATATCTCCTCCGGCGATTTTACCAACCCAGAGCCACCACACTTGCGGCAAGGTTTCTCAATAACCTTGCCCGAACCGCCGCAGCGGCCGCAAACGCTTTGAGACTGGGTTATTCCAAATATGCTCCTTGCTGTCTTTACTACATAACCGCTACCTTTACATTCAGGGCAGCTCTTAATATCGGAATCGCTCAAAGCTCCCTTGCCGGCACAATCAGGACAATGTACCAACTTTGTGATTTTCACCTTTTTATCAACTCCGCTCATTATCTCCTCAAGGGTGAGTTTCAGATGGATTCTTATGTCAGAGCCCCTCTCAACTCTGCGGCCGGAGCCCCCACCGCCAAAGCCGAATATATCTCCAAAGCCAAAGCCGCCACCAGAGCCTCCAAAGTGGCCGCCAAATATATCTCCAAAGTTGCGGAATATATCCTCCACAGAGAATCCTCCGCCACCAAAACCTCCAAAGCCACTTCCGTCTGCTCCTGCAAAGCCAAACTTATCGTAGCTGGCTCTCTTTTGAGAATCTGAGAGAACATCGTAAGCCTCGGCCGCCTCTTTGAACTTCTCCTCCGCTACCTTGTCTCCGGGATTTCTATCGGGATGATACTGAAGAGCTAACTTTCTGTAAGCCTTCTTAATATCCTCTGCCGAGGCATCTTTTGCCACGCCTAACACCTCATAATAATCTCTTTTCTCTGCCATATTAAATACCTATAACAACCTTTGCATAACGGATTACTGCTCCGTTTAGTTTGTAGCCCTTCTGGGCCACCTCTATTATCTTGCCCTTTTTTGCCTTATCCTCTGTAGGAAGTTGTGCAATAGCCTCGTGCTCATCTGTATCCAGCTCCTTGCCTACCGCCTCTATTTCACTCAACCCTTTGGATTTTAGTACATTCATAAGTTTCTTGTAAATAAGATTGGCCCCCTCTTTGGCAGAAGATGACTCTTCTGTTGTATCCAAGGCGGCAAGAGCTCTCTCAAAATCATCCACCACAGCAAGCAACTCCTTTATAACATCTTTAGAGGCTGTCTCTATTAGCGAGAGCTTCTCTGTGGCCACCCTCTTTTTGTAGTTCTCAAACTCTGCCATCAGATAGCCATACTCACGCTTGAACTTCTCTGCCTCCTCAGACTTTGCTTTAAGCTGATGCTCAAGCTCTTCTATATTGCCCGGCTGTGCATCTTCCGCAGCATCGGTATGGTCCGACTCTTTGGCAGAAGCCTCTTTATTAACATCCTGCTGTTCTGTATCCTGAGCAGCTAACTCCTCTTGTTCAGTTTGTTTATGCTGCTTCTCAGCCTCATTATGCTGATTGGCGCCTCCGTTATTGTGGCGATGATTATTGCTCATAATATTACGTCTCTTTCTTTTGAACATTGCTTTTATATTTCGGGTGCCAAATGTAGCACAATTATTTTGCCAATAGTTAAAATTGGCCTACTCCGAGATATTCTACAGCCATTTTGGCACACTTAAGCCATATTATCTTAAATTTGTTGTCTAAATGGCAAGCAATGTAAATGGCAAGCAATGTTTGAACAACTCCACATATTTCTTAGCACCACTCCTTTCTACGATTATAGGATTGTACTTATCTTAATTCTTGTTGGTGCAGCGGTTGGATTTGTGAATACTATAGCCGGAATGGCAACAGCTATATCATACGGCCTCTTTATGATGATGGGAATGCCTATAAATGTGGCAAATGGCACCACAAGAGTGGGAGTGCTGTTGCAGTTTATCACCACCTCCGCCATATTCAAAAAAGAGGGATTTTTGGATATGAAAATAGGCTGGAGAGTGGGTATTCCTGTGGGGATTGGAGCAATCTTTGGCGCATTGCTGGCCGCTGTTCTGGAGGTTAAAGTAATAGAGATTGTGATGGGAGTCTTGCTACCACTTATGAGTATATTGCTTTTTGTTGATAAGAGCAAGATTCAGAGGTGGTTGAACAGACATGATAAAAATAGCGGAAAAGCCATTTCTACAGAAGCTAAAAAATTAGAAGCAGTACAAACTGCATCTGCAAGAAATACAGCAGAGGTTGAGCAGAATAGATTCAGTTGGGGTATATTTTTGGTGTTTACTTTGATTGGAGTTTATGGCGGCTTTACACACTCCGGAGTGGGACTGCTTATTATGTTTGGCAGCTTCTTTCTGCTTGGGTTGGATATGACTCGCTCCAACGCCATAAAACAGTTTGCTGTAACCATTTACACCCCTTTAGCACTTGCGGTATTCATAATCTACGGACAGGTGCATTGGGGGATTGCACTAATCTATGCCGTTGGCAACATAATAGGAGGAATTGCCGGCTCTTACGCCTCTATCAAAGGAGGAGATAAATTCATCAAAATCTTTGTGGCTGTTATAGTGCTAACAATGAGTGCGATACTGCTGATAAGGCAATTCAGCTGACCTACTCTGCAATCTCCTCTATTGTATCTACCGTACTCTTTACGGTTTTATACAAGGCTCTTGATACAAACCTTATTATCAGCACCATAAATATGAATACAACAATGGCGGATAGTAAAAATATGCGGCTGCGTACCTCCGCCTGGCGGGCCAGCAGAGAGGAGTCTATGTTTATAGATTTGAGTATTCTTTTGGTGGAATAGTTCCTCTCTCCCCACTTTCTTATAATCTTCCCCTCTTTTATGTATATGGCTCCGCCATTGGCCCTATTCAGGGTTATTACATTCTTGAAATCGGAATAGAGTATATCAAAAGGGAGGCTCTTATTTACATAGGGAGAAAAAATATCTGCGTGGCTATCTGCCTCAACTGCTTCATATATAGGCTTTAGCACTTTATAAGTATCCTCGGCCGACAGGCTGCTCAAAAGATGCACATCTCCCCTGCCCTGCCCGTAGTTCAGAGAGTCTGCAACATTTTTGAGGCGGCTCAAATTGTCTGAGGTAAAGCTCTCCGCATTGTATAACACTATAAAAATCTGCGGTTTTGAAGCAGATAGCACCATATTTGTAACATCAACTCCGGAGGCATCCCTTAGTTGAAGCCTCATTTGAGAGGCCAACTTTTCGCTCCCCTCAACCGGGGTTGATATAGTTCTCTCATATTTCCAAGTAGAATCTGGCAAATGCTTCAAATCAAAGGCTTTAGATACACCATCCTTGGAATATACTATCTCCGTCTTATATTTTATATTTACAAGAGAATCAGATGCCATCAAATCTCTTCCTTGCCTGAAATCTGTAAAATCTACAGGTGGGAGATTTCTGTAAGCATACAGCGATACAAAAAAGAGCGAGGCGGCATAGCCAACAATATAAATCCACTCCCAAAAAGGATTTGCAACAGGGTGAACTTTAGCCCTTTTACTATATAGCAGGCAGGCGCAGAGCAGCAGAATCAGATTTTTGTAAAAGGAGTGCCAGGCAGAGAGTTTAAGAATCTCCCCAAAACAACCGCAATCTGCAATTTTGCCGCTCACCGCAGAGTATAGAGTAAGCAGGGTGAAGAATATGCACATAAAGAGTGCAAGTGCGGAAAATGGCCTGAATTTAAGTACTTTAAGCACACAAACACCTGTTAGGAACTCAAGTGTGCAGAGAGCCATTGCTGCAAAAGCCCCTGCTTCAAGCCCCACTATATGACCTGTTATGGCATTTACATACTCGCTAATTTTAAGGCCGGTACCCACAGGATCTATAGCCTTAAGAAACCCCGACACTATAAAAACTATACCTAATATGTATCTGCAAAGAGTAACTAAAAACCTCATATAGCTCTCAAAAACAAGTGCTTAAAGAACACAGCCGGCGCTGCCCTAAAATGGTAGCTGCTGCGTTATTTTGCTAAAAATTTTATCGGCAGGAAGCATCTCCCCTTTTGGAGAGCTGCAATCTATTCTTATAAAGCTGCTATCACTCTCACAGGCAGAGAGATATACATTGCGTACTCCTATCTGAAACTCAATCTGCTGCTCGTGTATATCCTTTCCGCCGGCCAGATAGTCTCTACCGCTATCCTCCGCTCTTTGAGAGCCAAGGCGAGCCTCCACAAAACTTATCGGCACATCCAAAAAGAGATTTATATCGGGGCGAGGAATTTTATACTCCTGATATTCAAGCTCAAAAATCCACTCCATAAGCTCTTTGCGCTGCTTTGCATCCTTGATTTTGGAGCATTGGTAAGCTATGTTGGAATAGACATAGCGGTCCAAAAGAACAACCTTTCCCCCATCCAAAGCGGCACGCAGCTCCTCTGCCGCCTCCTTGCGGTCAAGAGCATAAATGAGTGCCACAAGCTGCGGATGCACCTGGTTAAGCTCTCCATAATCGCCACGCAGAAATTTAGAAATCATCTCTCCATAAATGGGAGCTTCGTAACGTGGAAAATGTATGTAACTCAATTCCTTACCTTTACCAAGGATATACTCCTTGAGCATATCTACCTGAGTGCTCTTGCCGGCACCGTCCAAACCTTCTATAACAATCAACATATTGGCTGCTGCAAATTAGATTGCATTTGTGCAAAAGTAATAAGAATCTCTTTTAATTTACTGTTTTTATGAGCTATTTTTGGTGGCGATAGATTACCTTTGCGCCAATGGAAACAAAGCCAAACAGAGCAGCAGAATCAAAGCCCAAGCAAATCAAGATAATGGGCATAATAAATGCCAACAGCAACTCGTTTTATGGTGGCAGTCGCTACGATACCGCCCAAAAGGTGGTTGAAAGATTTTTTGATATGCTCAAAGAGGGGGCGGATATAATTGACCTTGGGGCCTGTTCTACAAGGCCGGGGAGCACTCCTATCTCAGAAAGAGCAGAGATTGAAGCACTTGCAACACCTCTCAAAGCAATAGCGCAGATGTTGGAAAGAGAGGATGCCCCTATTGGCAAGTGGCCTGTATCAATCTCAATAGATACATTCCGCAGCAAGGTGGCAGAGAGAATTTACAAGGAGCTGGAAGAGCCACTTGCCAATAAAAAGATAGAGCTGATTATTAACGATATAAGTGCAGGAGAGGATGATTCAGATATGCTTGAAACGGTGGGGAGGCTCAATCTTGGCTACATTGCAATGCACAAAAGAGGCACACCGCAAACTATGCAGAGCCTTACTGATTACTCGGATGGCGTTGTAAATGAGATTAAAAGATATTTTGAAGAGTTTGCCAAAAGGGCCGAAAAAGCCGGAGTAAAAGAGTGGATTTTAGATCCCGGATTCGGTTTTGCAAAAACGGTAGAGCAGAATTACGAGCTGTTGGAGCATCTTGCAGAGCTAAAGGAGGCCGAGAGGGAAATTCTGGTTGGCTTGTCACGCAAATCTATGATTTACAAGCCATTGAATACAACTCCCGATGAGGCATTACCTCAAACCTGCGCTCTGAATATGGTTGCAATGCTCAAAGGAGCAGATATTTTGAGAGTGCACGATGTAAAGGAGGCTACTCAATGCCGCACCCTCTTTGAGCTACTTGCCAAAAGCAAATAATTATTAACTTTGGAAGTTGGCTTCCATTTTGAAGCCTTCTTAGTGAGAACAATTTAATTTTTTGAATATGTTGGAATTAAAAGCGGTTTCTCCCATAGATGGAAGATATGCAGACAAAACAGAAAAACTTGGAGAATATTTTTCTGAGTATGCTCTTATTAAATATAGGATAAGGGTTGAAATTGAGTACTTTATAGCTCTTTGTGAGATTCCGCTACCAGCTCTCAAATCTTTCCCAAGCAGCAAATTCGCGCCATTGAGAAAGCTCTACCAAAACCTTACTGCCGAGCAGGCTCAGAAGGTTAAGGATATTGAAAAGATTACCAATCACGATGTAAAGGCTGTTGAATACTTTATAAAAGAGGAGTTCAAACGTCTTAAAATTGAGAAGTATAGCGAGTTTGTACACTTTGGACTCACATCTCAGGATATAAACAACAGCGCAACTCCGCTCAGCCTCAAAGAGGGTATTGAGCAGGTATATATGCCTGCTTTAACGGAGGTTATGGATATGTTAAAGGGCTTTGTAAAGGAGTGGAAAGATGTGCCTATGCTTGCCCGCACCCACGGACAACCGGCCTCCCCTACACGCCTTGGCAAAGAGTTCAATGTATTTTATGTGAGGTTGCAGCAGCAGTTGACTCTTTTTAATAAGATTCCATACTCATCCAAATTCGGAGGGGCTACCGGCAATTTCAATGCCCACAGAGTTGCCTATCCGAATATAGATTGGAACAGGTTTGCAGATAATTTCCAGAAGAAGAGTTTAGGGCTTGTACGCTCATATCCAACAACTCAGATAGAGCATTACGACAACCTTGCCGCACAGATGGACTCTCTCAAGAGAATTAACACCATACTTATAGACCTCTCAAGAGATATATGGCTCTATATCTCAATGGAGTACTTTAAGCAGAAGATTAAAAAGGGAGAGGTGGGCTCATCGGCTATGCCACACAAAGTTAATCC
>CADBUS010000144.1 GCA_902797895.1 uncultured Bacteroidia bacterium
AACAGGCTGAACATAATCTATTGCCCTATCTGAAGTTACTACACTATGTCCAAGTCTTTTTTCTATATCCCCACGCGTAGATTTTGCGTAATACCACCTCTTTGCCACTCATCTGTAAGCCCTTTCCTAATCTCAATAGATTTTATTCTACGATTAATCCAAGCCTCTGAATACCCCAATCTACGATAGTCGGCTATGGCTTGATTTATACTTTTTTCCGGATCTATCATTTGATCTATCCGCTGCGCAGCAACTCTTGCCATCCAACGTTTAAATGGCTCTGCTTTTTTTGATGGTATAGATTGGATTATACGAAACATCTGCTCCAAATCAGCGACATCTGTCAAATACCTTTTCCCATCTTTAGGTGATAATATTTTCAGTTGGTTACAATTTGTAACCAACTGATTTCCCTCGTCAACAAGCCTCTTTTTCAAGACCTTCCAATAATTACGGGCTCTCTCCATACTCGGTTGCTCTGTAAGCACCCAGCAAACATCCACAACGGAAAAGAACCACTTCTCTTTCTCATCGTCCCATACAGAACGAATTTTTCTGTCCTCAAACAGTTGAATCTTTTCTTTTTCTCCCATAGTATATAATTTTCTTGCTACAAAACTAAAAAAAAAGAGAGCATCGAGCTTGGCCCGATGCCCTCAAAGTAGAAAAGAATTTCAGCTCCGCCTTAATAGGCCCCTCCCTTGATTAGCCGACAAGCGGATAGTGCGGCAGGGGCTATTAAAGGCTTCGCTATTTTGTTATTCCTCTTTCTGCGGAAGGATAAATTGCCCGACAGCTATATTAGGAAGAGCGAGAGGACAGATACCTTGACCTTGATTCATATAAACACCTAAACCACGTTCTGAAGTCCAGGCTATGAATGACATATAACCAGCATCTATAGCAGAATTTCTGCTTATTCTTCGAGAAGTAGTAGGTAAAAAGAGTTGACCAGTTCCTGCATCTGCTTGGGTATCACGATAATTAGTAAACACTATCCAATAAAGATTATAGTTTGAAACTGAAATGTCTCCGTATAAATTTCCATAACCATCATTTAGGCTTGGCACACCTATAGACAAGCCTGTAAAGGCATTTCTGCGTGGAACGGTATAACCTACAGGAGATGGGTCGTAAATACTCTTTACAACTTTCTCATCCATTTCGTTATCGCGAGTAACTGTTTTATCATATGGAATAGCAGCATTCCACATATTTGAATAAGATGGCTGGCACCAAACGGAGGGATGCGTAATGAATCCTTGAAAATGTTGGTCAGCGGCATGAACAGGCCCGGCCAGCGTGTTAAGTACTTTGTTAAAACCACTAGTTTGGTCAAAATATAGTTCGCCCAACCCTACAAAATTACCATTAGATGGCTGAATAGGAGTTACTCTACCCCATTGATAATATGGAGCATAACCCAATTTTGGAGATGGATCTTGAATCAAATAATTAGCTCTTGCAGGACGAATACAGTTTACCACTGCACTACGCTCCCCCTCAATCTGAACCAAACGAATATACACCTCGGCCCGTGGATAGGTCTCGTGTCTTACGTAAACATTATCTACAAAACCCAAAACATCTTTCATAAAAGTCAACTTCTCTATACCAGCAGAAGGTTCACCAGACTTTTTCATATATTCAACCTCAACATCGCCCACACCCGGCTGATAATCAGTTAGCCAAATAAGCCAAGTCCACATATTTTTATTATCTTCATCAAGCACCACAATAGAGGCAACTCCTTGCTCCGTTGCTTGTTCTACATAGAAGTTTACCCAATAAACATCACCATTGGCATCTGTAGTTTTGGTAATTCCATTAGTTGCACCAGGATAATTTAAATAATAACCAGTAATATCAGGGGAAGGGCGCATTGCTGGGGCAGCTGTTCGGTCAACTACTTCAATAATTTTCTTATCTTTTGGACTAGCAATACCCTTATCTTCCCAAGACAATAGAGCTGCCATAGGTTTTTTATGATTAGTAGCCGTTCCGCGTAAATATGGATCTGTTATGGGATTTCTCTTATAATCAACAAAACCTGTATGGCTATATGCCGCTGTGTTGAGGCTGCCGTTCTTAACTCCGTTACCCATAACGATTGGGAAGCGGTAGTAACCTGCACCATTGATAATGTAGGTGTTAGCAGTGTTCATTACCACATCTGAATATGGGTCGGCAGGATTTGAGAGGTTGTAAGCCTTGCCACCCTGGCGCTCTTTCTTAGGGGTAGCTGCAATCTTATTATTTCTTTCAGAACCTCTATCAACTATTCTTACAGAGGTAGGTATGGCACCCGGGTGAGCTATTTTTAATTGATCGCCATCAACTGAACCTGAGCTACTTTCCGGAACAAAGCTGTAAATATAGGCGCCTGCTATACCGTTACTAATACGATCGTTAACATTAGCATTTTGGGCACCATCAAGAGTATTGTAGTAACCCTCTACTATCCAACCCACAGGAATCTTTGGATTTGTATTTGGAGTAGTTGTGGATTTAAGCTGTTTGTAGCTTACAACTTTACCATTTTCTGAAGGTTGGCCAGAGTGATCCAAAGTAGGCTGCACTTCAACATCAAAGATGTAATCGTACTGAGGATTAACAACAAAGTCACCTATAACGTAGGTCAAAGCATAACCGGCTCTCCATTGATGTTTAGAAATATTAGTTGTGATGGTCTTATTTACACCGCCTTCAGCAGTATATCTAACCTCTATCTCGGCACCGGATTGGAATGCTGTATAAGTATTGGCTGTTCCGGAGATATTTGGAATCATCATCAAAGTATATTTCTCATCAAAGACCTTATAACCATTACCATCGGAAGTGGTGGTTGGAGAACTTATAGAAAAACTACCATCACCACTAAGAGAACTCCATTCACCGGTGTGCATATTGAGGGTACCACTATCGTAAACACCTCTTACAGCTACGCTGTTTACTGTAATATTGGAGCTCTCGATAACCTTAAAGCGGATAGCTGCCAAAGCGTGGCGGAAGGTGAGCTTATAAGCCTCCATTGCGCCACCACCATTAAGAATAAGTGGGTTGGAATCGGCTGTAACATTTTCTGCCCAAAGAAGGTCTTTCTGCTGTGCATAGCCGCTCGCTACTTGAAAGCCGCTAAGAGTTGGCTCCGTGCCATTTGAAGCGGTCATAGTAAGGGTTGCATCATACGGAGCGTAGGCAAAAAAGTGAACCTTCTTGTTCAAATTAGGCCAAAGAATGGTTGGGGTTGGAGTCCAATAGCCACCATCATATTTAGCCTCTACTGGGCCGCCGTGCAAAGTCCAAGTGTTTACGGCGCTATCATCGGCATCCTGCTTGTAGGCAGCAAAACCAAAGCTGCTGCCGGTGAGCTCGCTCTTATTTTTATAAGGAGTAACCTTGGTGGAGGCCATATCTACAGCCCAAGGAGTGCTCTCTAAATTCAAATAGAGAGAATCGCCATCAACTACATCAAAAAACTGAGAACCAAGATGCTCTACAATTGGAGTACCATCTGATTTAGTGAGAGCCGGAGTATCGGCTACCAAAAACTTTATCGGGCCACCAACACCATTTCCGAGAGTTCCCTCGGCAATATCATCGCGAGTACAACCGGCAAGAGAGCCCATAAATAAGGCTATGCCGGAAACAGCTGCGATTAGACGTGAGAAGCTGAATTTTCTAATCTGTTTCATATCTTTTATTTTTTGTTTCTGTGTGTATGTTATATACTTATTCGTACTTTTTGGTTTGAATATTAGTGCGTTAATTCTTTGGGCTTCATTGCCTTGGATATAATGCACTCATTTTTTACGCTTTTACTCTATTAAGAGTGCGGAGTATTAGTTAAGAATGCCGCCATAGTCATTCTCCTCATTGATTGGAGTGATGGTTACATCAGGCTGACCAAA
>CADBUS010000145.1 GCA_902797895.1 uncultured Bacteroidia bacterium
ACCACAGTATCGGCTATTGCGGCGGCGGCTATCTCTCCGCCGCTCAGCACATAGTCTCCTATTGATATCTCTCTGGTTATCAGATGTTCTCTTATTCTATGATCTACCCCTTTGTAGTGGCCGCAAAGCAGAATTATATTCTTCATCATAGAGAGAGAATTTGCGGTGGCCTGGTTGAAGCTCTCCCCATCGGGAGTGAGATAGATAATTTCATCATATTTACGCTGCTTCTTCAACTTACTGATTAGCTTATAGATAGGCTCAACACACATAACCATTCCTGCATCTCCGCCATAACTGTAGTCATCTATCTTTTTATATTTGCCTGTGGCATAGTCTCTTATATTGTGAATCACAATAGTTACCAATCCTTTATCCTTGGCTCTCTTTACAATGGAGTAATCCAACGGGCTTTGCAATAGCTCGGGCACTGCGCTAAGTATATCTATTCTTAGTGAGCCGGCCTTTCTTCTGACTCTTTTTTCTCTCTGCTTTTCCATCTTTTCTGCATCTAATCTGTTTGGCGTTCAAATATACATCATAATGGCTTTTTTCTTATATTTGTTGCCTTAATATTGACTAAAATTAATCAAATGGAAGAAAATACTACCGCTTTAAATGCTCAGGAGAGTGCCATTGAGCCTGTTGAGACTAATGCACTTGAGACTAAAGCAGTTGAGACCAATGAGGTTGCCACTGCCGAGCAGGAGATTCTAGATGAGAAAGGTGATTTATCTGAGAAATCCCTAAATGAGATACTCTCTTACTTTCAAAAGATGATAGAGAGGGGTGATCAGCAAGAGCTTTATAAAAACGCAGAGATTATAAAGGCTGCATTTTATAAGGTGCTCAGAAGAGAGAAATTGGCATCAGGTATGTTTGTTGAGCCTGGAATGGCTGATAAAGAGGGTGTTACAAATCCTTTTGAGGAGGTTGAAAAGGCTTTCAAAGATTTGTATGGGCAGTATAAGGCATCGCGCAACGCATACAATTCTCAGATGCAAAAACAGAGAGAGAATAACCTTGTTGAGAAAAACAAAATTATTGAATCTATAGATGAACTGCTGCAAAAGGCAGAGGACATTAACCATACTTTGCCTGCTTTCAGAGAGTTACAAGCTAAGTGGAAAGAGATAGGAAGCGTTCCGCAGGAGAATGCTCGTGAGCTTTGGGATAGATACAACCATACCGTTGAGAGGTTTTATGACTTTTTGAAGATAAACAAGGAGTTCAGAGATTTAGATTTTAAGAAGAATTACGAGGCTAAGGTTGTGCTTTGCGAGAAGGCCGAGGCTCTTGCAGAGAGCAAAGATATTGTAAAGGCCTTCAACGATTTACAGAAGCTCCACGAGGAGTGGAAAGAGCTTGGCCCGGTTTCTAAGGAGCATCGCGAGGATATATGGGAGCGCTTTAGGGCAGCTACCTCTGTAATAAACAAGAAGCATCAGGAGCACTTTGCTGTTATGAAGGAGCGTCAGAAGACCAATCTGAAGCTCAAGACTGAGCTTTGCGAGCAGGCGGAGCAGATTGCCGCAACAGAGTGTACCGATTCAAATATGTGGAACTCGCTCTCCAAGAAGATGGATGAGTTGATGGTTACGTGGAGAGGGATTGGCTTTGCCTCCAAGAAGGAGAATCAGAGCATATATGACCGCTTCCGTGCAGCTTGCGACAAGTTCTACGGCTCAAAGAGGCAGTTCTACTCATCTTTTAAGGATGTGATGCAGGAAAATCTGAAAAAGAAGACCGAGCTTTGCGAACAGGCGGAGCAGATTAAGCTCAGCGATGAGTGGAAAAAGGCTACAGATCAGCTTATTAACCTGCAGAAAGTTTGGAAGACAATAGGCCCTGTTGCAAGAAAACATTCAGATGCTGTTTGGAAGAGATTTCGTGCTGCGTGCGATGAGTTCTTTGAGAGAAAGGCTGCTCATTTTGGTGCAGATAAGGAGGATGGCAACTATGAGGAGAATATGGCTGCTAAAAAGGCTGTAATAGAGGCGATTAAGGCATATCAGAGCAGCGGAGACGAGGCTGCGGACAAGGCCGCCCTCACAGAGTTCTTAACCAAATGGCACTCCATAGGCTTTGTTCCTTACAAGGCTAAAGATGCTCTGCAGAAGGAGTATGACAAAGTTCTGAATGAGAAGTTCGGCTCTATCAGAAACTTAGACGAGGAGCGCAAGATGGGTAAGATTCGCAGACTTATCAACGATGTAAAGAATACTGGAAGTGCAGGGGCAGAGCGCGGTGTGAGAGCCGAGAGAGAGAAGCTGCTCAACAAGTTCCACAAGTTGGAGTCTGATATTGCCACACTTGAGAACAATATGGGATTCTTTGCAAAATCAAAGAATGCAGATAAATTGCTTGAGGATATAAAGAAGAAGATTGAGGCCGGCAAGGCGGAGCTCAAGCAGTTGGAAGAGAAGATCAAGATGATTGATAAGGAGTTTTAGGATGCAGAAAAATACAGTTATTGGCTTTCTACTGATAGGTTTGGTGCTTATTGGATTTAACTGGTACCAAAGCAACCAATACAAGAAACAGGTTAGGGCGGAGTTTGTAAGAGATTCTATAGCAAGGGTTAAGGCGCTTACAAATCCGCGTATTGCAGATTCCATAAGAGTTGCAGATTCTTTGCGCGATGCAAGGCTTGGCAGGACTGCGCAGCAGCCTATCTCTGAGCCGGCTATTGCAGCAGAGGATTCTCTTGCAGCGCAAATGCCGCTTTACAGCGATTCTCTGCTGCAAGCCTCCCTAAATGCACCTGAGCAGTATTATACATTGGAGAACAGCAAGTTGCGCCTTGAGTTCTCATCTAAGGGAGCGCAAATAAGCCAGGCTCTCATCAAAAATTATTACACTCACGATAGTCTTCCCCTCTATATAGTAAAGAGAGAGTTCTCCAAGATGAATCTCGATTTCTTTACAACGGGGCAGAGGATAAGCACAGCAAACCTCTCCTTTGAGAATATTGCCCAAACAGACTCCTCTATAGTCTTTAGGCTTCCCTTCTCACAGGGGGCATCTATAGATTACATCTATACTCTGCATAAGGATAGCTATTTGGTTGATTTTGACATCTGTACCAATAACCTCTCTGAAATAATGCCGCGCAATGCCAATTTCTTTGAATTGGATTGGGCGCTCAGAATTTCTCGTTTTGAAAAGGGGTATGACAATGAGAAGAATTACTCTACAATAAATTTCAAATCTCCAAATGAGAACTCCGTAGATGACCTTGGAATGCGCAAGAGCGATTCTGAAAAGAAGGTTACCACAAAGGTGGCTTGGTTTGCATTCCGCCAACAGTTCTTCTCTGCCATAATGGCTGCTGATGAGAGTTTTACAGGAGGAACGCTTGCATACAGCTTCCTTCCTGAGGGCAACAATGCCAATGCTCTTTTTGATTGCAGCGCAAAGATGCAGATTGATGGCTCATACGAGCAGCAGCAGAGAATACCTCTCCACTTTTACTTTGGCCCCAATCTGTATAAGGAGCTAAAGAGCTACAACAGAGGCTTTGAGAAGATTATACCGCTCGGCAAGCATATAATAGGTTGGATTAACCGCGTGGTAATTATCAATACCTTCGATTTCTTGCGCAAGTACATATCCAACTATGGTATCATTATTCTTATAATGACCATATTGCTGAAATTAGTTCTCTCTCCTCTGACTATAAAATCGTACCTCTCTTCTGCAAAGATGAGGCTCTTAAAACCTGAGATAGAGAAGATTAACAAGAAATATCCGCGTAGGGAGGATGCCCTTAAAAAGCAGCAGGAGACAATGGCTCTCTATAACAAAACGGGAGTGAGTATGATGGGAGGTTGCTTGCCTATGTTGCTGCAGATTCCTATTCTGTTTGCAATGTTCCGCTTCTTTCCCGTATCGTTTGAGTTGCGCCAGCATCCATTCCTATGGGCTTCTGATTTAAGTGGTTACGATTCTATATTAGACTTGGGATTTAACATACCTATGTATGGAAACCATGTGAGTCTCTTTGCTCTGCTTATGGCCATATCTATGTTCTTCTACTCAAAGATGACAATGAGCCAAATGCCGGACAATGGGCAGATGCCTGGTATGAAGGGTATGCAGCTCTATTTTATGCCGCTCTTTATGCTTGTTCTGTGTAACAACTTTTCTGCCGGTTTGAGCTACTACTATATGCTCTCCAATTTTATCTCTATAGGGCAGAACTGGGTTATTAGAAAGTATTTTGTAGATGAGGAGAAGCTCTATGCACAACTAAAGTCAAAGGCTGATTCAAATAGCAAAAAGGCGGTCAAGAAATCTAAATGGAGAGAACGTTTAGATCAGATGATTAAAGAGCAGGAAAAGCTCCAAAGAGAGAGAGCTAAAAAGAGATAAGTTATGAGTAGTATTGAGCAGAATATCAAGGAGTTAAAGCAGCAGCTTGGCCCCTCTGTAAAGTTGGTTGCAGTATCTAAATTCCAGCCGAACGAAAAGATAATGGAGGCTTACAATGCCGGCCAAAGGCTCTTTGGAGAGAATCGTCCGCAGGAGTTTGAGCAGAAGGTTAAATCTCTGCCGGAGGATATACAATGGCACTTTGTTGGGCACCTGCAAACCAATAAAATCAAGATGGTGGCTCCATACGCCGCCCTTATTCACTCTGTAGATAGCGAGAAACTACTCTTTGAGCTTGAAAAGTTTGGAGCGCAGAACAATCTTAATATCAAGTGTTTGTTGGAGATATTTATAGCAAAGGAGCAGACCAAGCAGGGCTTTACCTTTAGCGAGGCGGAGGAGCTTTTGGAGAGATTGCGCACTGCTCCGCTCAAAAATGTAACCCTCTGCGGGGTTATGGGAATGGCCACTCTCACTAAAGATAAAGAGCAGATATCCAAGGAGTTTACACAGCTATACAGCTTCTTCTCCAGAATCAAGCAACGCCATCTGCATTTGAGCGAGTTTAAAGAGGTATCTATGGGAATGTCTGAAGACTTTCCTATAGCTTGCAGGCTCGGAGCCTCCATTGTGAGGATAGGAACAAAGATATTCGGAGAGCGAGAGTATAAAGAGTAGGCTAAATCTCTATCTCTGTCTGAAATACGCAAACCGCAGGGCCTGTCAGGTATATCTCCCTAAAGCCCAAGGTTTTATTTATGTAAACCGCATCTACTTCCAGCATTCCCCCAACTGCCTTTAGTCTATAGACTATTTTGGTGGCTGTGTGGTTTTTCCCCTCAGCCTCTATTGTACATTGCTCTGAGCTTAACGGAGATACACCATATATATATGCGG
>CADBUS010000146.1 GCA_902797895.1 uncultured Bacteroidia bacterium
CCTATGGCCGGCCTGACTCTCTACCAAACCCGTATAACATCATACGATCCTCTGCTTACCTCTATGCTTGGCGGAATAAAGCGTATTAAACTCAGGCAGTGGGGAATAGGAGGAGGCTACGCATACAATTGGGTTGTTATGAACTCAGACGAGAAAAATCTTCTGCTCCACGCTTCTCTTATGCCAATGATACTCTTTACAGCAAAATCTGTTGCCAGATCAGAGAGCGGAGAGTGGGTTGTAAAAGAGGGAACTTTTGGTCAAAAAAATAACACTACACTCACATTTATGGCAAGAGGCTCAGTTAGTTACAACTGGAGAGAGAGATACCTTACCGGAATATCGGGCTTTTACAATACCTTTAGAGTTGGCAGCAGAAACTCCTACCACGCCAGCACAGACGATTGGGTTGTAAGAGTCTTCTTTGCCGTAAGATTTTAATTTTATCTAAACCTTCTGCCTCCTCTGATAAGAGAAGGTAGTATATGACTTAAAGTACTCAAGACAAATCCGGAAATCATAGAAAAAACAGTTGTGCGGCGGGCCGCCTTTTGCGCCTCCTTAATCTGCTGACTCACCGCCTGTTGCTGTTGAGCTGCTACCTGATTGTAATCTGTTTGGGCATTCTGCCCTGCGGTTTCTTGAGATCTGTTTTGAGCAACTACCGGAGCACCACAAGCAGGGCAGCTTGCAGCCTTATCTGAAATCTGAGTGCCACATTCGTAACATTTGAAAAGTGCCATATCTTCTCTTTCTGTTTGTATTGTTTTAGCAAATATATAAAATTATTGCTCCCTATCCATAAAACGGTATTTTGCCGCCTCCAAAATATGATTGGCAGAGAGTTCAAAACTCAATCCAAATCTCTCTTTGATAGTCTGTTCCAAAACAGAGAGAGAGGCGTTGAGCGGAATATCTGCTTCAGCGATAGTCTTTGCAATCTCCATATCGGCAATAGTTCTGGCTATCTTCAAGATTCTGGTATAAGCTCTGTAGGAGAAGCCCATTTTATCTACAAGATGATTCATAATAGCCTCACATTCTTCTGATAATGAGCAATATTTCTTTATCAGCCTATTGTTCATTCTCGCATTTGTGAACACTCCTTCATTGGTAAAGCGGAGCTTTTGAATCTGGCGTGCGACAGCCACTCTTTTAGCAATAACTCGGCTTGGCTCAGCTGTTTGAGGGGTTTGGGCCTCTGCTATGGCAGAGTCTGTTCCCGATTTGCCTATAATCTCAGATGAGGTTAATGTACTTATTTTTAACTGAATATCTATCCTATCAAAGAGAGGGCCGCTCACCTTTGCACGATAACGCGATATTGCATAAGGGGTGCAGGTACAATCGTTCATACTATCGTAAAACTTGCCGCACGGGCAGGGATTCATTGCCGCAACGAGCATAAAATTAGCCGGATAGGTATATCTGGCCCTTACTCTACTTATATGTATCACGCCATCCTCCATAGGTTGGCGCAACACCTCAAGAGCCTTGCGCTCAAACTCTCCGAACTCATCTAAAAAGAGTACGCCATTGTGAGCAAGAGAAATCTCTCCAGGCAATCCTTTGGAGCCTCCACCAACAAGCGCGGCTACCGTAATGGTGTGGTGCGGAGCACGGAATGGGCGTTGTTTAAGAAGACCGCCATTGGCAATGCCACCTAAAAGCCCTGCTACTGAGTAAATTACGCTGGTTTGCATTGCCTCCTCCTTTGAAAGAGGAGGGAGGATGGTTTTTAGGCACTTGGCCATAAAGGTTTTGCCACTTCCGGGGGAGCCGTTCATAATAAGATTATGGCCTCCGCCGGCCGCTATCTCAAGAGCGCGCCTTGCCTGCAGCTGCCCCTTAATCATTGAGAAGTCATACTCATCTTCTGCGGCAGCGCACTCTTTGCCATTATTTGCCATCTCTTTGGCGGTAGTAGAAAAGCCTGAGAGCTTGCTTTTTGCGCAATTTCTGACAAGCAGATGCGAGGCGGCGCAGGGGTTTGTGAGAATAGCCACAACCTCCGGCAAAACCCTCACCGCATAAATATCAATATCCTCAAACTCAACACACTCCAATGCCGATTCAAAGGGCAGAATAAGTGCCTGAAAACCCTCCTCAATAGCCCTCATAGCTATTGGCAATGCCCCTTGAATTTCCCTTATGGAGCCATCTAAAGCCAACTCTCCCAAAATAAAAAACCTATTTAGAACATCTTGAGTTACAGAAATTTGTGCGGAAGCTGCCAGAATTCCTATACCAATACCCACATCAAACGAAGAACCCTCTTTGCGTATATTGGCAGGGGCCATATTCACCACAATCCTCTTGCCGGGGAGCCTGTAGCCGCAACTTGCAAGCGCACCGCCAATCCGTTGCTGGCTCTCCTTGACGGCACTATCCGGAAGGCCCACAAGAAAAAACTGAATACCGTCGCTAACAACAACCTCAATGATAATGGAATGAATTTCAAGCCCATCTAAACAGGCACAAAACACTTTGAATAACATATTAACAAATCTATCTTACACACAAACTAACTCACTAATCCTCTGCACTTTAGTTCCAAAGGAGTACAACGGTCCCGGAAGTGGCCGGTAGGCACACATCACATTCGCGCAAATATAATAGCGTAAAGCACTAACCTGCAAGCCATTGGGTAAATTTATCCTGCAACAGAGATTTTTTTTACAATCACAGGAAAGTAGAATAAACAACAGAGAAAGAGTTTTACAATCGCAAGAAAAGCAAAAGAGCCAAAAGGATAAACTTTACTCGTGCAAATCTTAAGATTATCAAAACTTTTTACAAAAAAAGTGCGGAGGATGAGTGGATTGCCTTTTGCGTAGCTGTGGGATAGATAAAGATAGAGGGTGGTCAAAACAATTTTGGCCACCCTCTTTCTCTTTTTTTAATATAATCTCCTTAGTGGGAGTTCCTGATGACTATTTCTCATAGAGTAGTGCTGTTCCCCACTCATTATGTGGATATAACACATCCACTAACTCGTTTGTATTAGCATTCAGAGCCTTAAAAGTAATTGTAGGAACCTGCTGCTCAGAAACGGCCAGACGAATGGCACCAAGTGTTCCATTTTGTGGCCAAGCCACTAATGTCATATTAGAATTTTTACGCAAATCCAATTCCGAGAAAGAATTCCCGTAACATTCAAGCCATCCTAAAGCAGAATTCTTGCTAACATCCAAACTTGTCAATTGATTAGAGTTGCAGTCAAGAAGATTTAACTTAGGTAAATTACTTAAATCCAACGCAGTTAACTTATTTCCGGAGCAATAAAGAGCTTCTGTTGCAAAGGTGGA
>CADBUS010000147.1 GCA_902797895.1 uncultured Bacteroidia bacterium
CAGCTTCTCTTTTTGCATCTTCTATCTCGGAAGAGTAAAAACCAAAAAGATCTCCATCTATTTCTCTACTCTCTTTTCTCTCCTCGCTTTTCTCTTTTTCTTCTCTCTTAAACTCAGAAGTTATCTTTTCCATAGGCTCTCCTCTTAAATTGAATTTGCTGTTTTTGTGGGGAACACCACTCCCTTTGAGAAACCACTCAATATTCAAATTCGGACATTTTGTCAGTATTGAATTTATTATCTCATAGCTCGGATAATTTCTCCCATTCAGTAGATTTGATAGGGTGGAGCGTTGTATTCCTATCAGGGCGGCAAACTGGGCTGCACTCAAACCCTCAAGGTTCATAAGGGTGTTTAATCTCTCTTTCATAAAAATAAAATAATCGATTCACAAAAATATAGATAAAAATACTCATATACAAAAAAATGTTGAAAAGAGAGCTTGGTTTTCAAAAATGAACAGATTGCGCAGTATAAATAAAATATGCCCTACAGAATCTACAATGAGGAATACGCAAAATGAGCCTATTTAACTATGTAGTTTAGATAATAAGATATAATTTTAGATAAATAAGATAGTTATGCTATTTTCAAAACGCAAAACAGCTCTAATTACGCATTTTGAGTAGTTGATTGTTGAAAACAACATCTACTACAACTTTATATTAAAGAATGTAAAGTACTGAAAATTAAACTAATAAATAATAAAATAAAATACCATAACATTTTATTATAGTATGCAAAATCATCTGTAGAGTGGCATTACGCAATTCATATATGTGGCGTTCATTTTTGTGAAATAATGCGTTCATTTTTGTGAAAATTAAAAAAATGAAAAAGCTCAAATTTTAGCGATTTTTCCCTTTGAATACATTTATATATCTTTGCAGAAAATAAGAGAAAATTGAGGCCAAAAATTAAAATAGCAGATTTTGACTATTCTCTCCCACAAGAGAGAATTGCTAAATTTCCACTTGAAAATCGCTCCGCATCCAAGCTCCTGGTTTATGATTTTGGCAGACTTTTTAGTGGCGAAAATAGATTAGAAAATAAGATAAATAATATAAATTCTAATATAATAAATTGTTCTAATAACAATAAAATATTAGATAACTATTTCTACGATTTACCTAAATTTCTCCCCAAATCCTCGCTTTTAATTTTTAATCAGACTAAAGTTGTACCTGCCAGGCTCTATTTCAAAAAGGCAACCGGTGCCATAATTGAGATACTGTGCCTTGCCCCCTCTTTACCCAAGGAGTATGTATTATCCTTTGCAAGCAAGGGAAGCTGCAGCTGGAATGTTATTGTTCGCAATGTAAAAAAGTGGAAGGGAGGAGAGATTTTTCTGGCTACGGATAATGTTGGCAAAGAGCTGAATCTTAGGGCTTTGCTTACAGGAAGGCCTACTATCCAAGAGGAGGATTCCTTTATATATACGGTTAAGTTCACTTGGGATGGAGATTATACTTTCTCCGAGGTGTTGGATATTTGCGGCAGCGTGCCCATTCCGCCATATCTGAATAGGGAGAGCGAGGAGGTGGACAAGAGCCGCTATCAGACCGTATATGCTAAGTATGAGGGCTCTGTGGCCGCCCCAACAGCCGGATTGCACTTTACAGATGAGCTTATAGCCTCTATACAGAGCAGCGGAGTTGAGATAGGTAAGGTTTGCCTGCACGTGGGAGCCGGCACCTTTAAGCCGGTTACCACCGAGTATATTGCGGAGCACCCTATGCACTGCGAGCCTTTTTCTATAACCAAAGAGCTGTTAAACAGTATATTAAAGCGTAATGGCCATTCTCCTATCATCTCTGTTGGCACCACCTCTTGTCGTACATTGGAATCTCTCTATTATATAGGTGTGCATTGTATTGAGGATGGGGAGGAGCCTCAGCTTAATGTAAATCAGTGGGAACCTTACGACAGAGAGTATCAATATACTACAAATGAGGCACTTGAGGCTATATTAGCCTATATGGAGCGCAAAAATCTCTCTACGCTCTATGCCTCTACCTCCATAATAATAGTGCCGAGCTTTAAGTTCAGGCTTGTGGAGCTGCTTATTACCAATTTCCATCAGCCTCACAGTACTCTGCTATTGCTAATTGCAGCCTTTGTGGGAGAGGGGTGGAGAAATATCTATAACCACGCTCTCAATAATGATTACAGATTCTTAAGTTATGGAGATAGTTCGCTTCTTTTTAGGGGAAACATTTGAGGAGATTTTTTATAAATTTGCCCTTTCTTTTCTTGAAAAGAGATGGAGAGTAGTTTTGATGCCATAAGGCCCTATTACGATTGCGAGATTCCGCCCGCTTGTGCGAGAATGATGGCGCATCCCTATTTGGATGATATAGCCAAATTCTTGAAAATGAGGGGGGGAGAAGAATTAAGGGAGATTCTTTCTCTCTGCTCCAATGTAGATGATTTCCAAAATAGGATTATGGTATTTGTGGTGGGGCGGATTCTTGACAACACATCGGATGGGGTTACATACGGCGGTATGGAGTATTTTGATTCTCCCACAAAGCACGTTATAATTACCAATCATAGAGATATTGTATTGGATTCTGCTATAATCCAGTACATTTTCCACAAGCACAAGATTAAGACTACCGAAATTGCAGTAGGGGATAATCTTATCTCTTCTCAATTCATTGAGGATGTGGCTCGCTCCAACAAGATGATTAAAGTTACCAGAAGTAGCTCTCCAAGAGAGCTTTACAACTCATCGTTGTTGCTCTCCGAATATATAAGGAGCAGGGTTGCAACCCAAAAGAGTTCTATCTGGATAGCGCAGCGCAACGGACGTACGAAAGATGGCCACGACATTACCGAGCAGGGATTGCTTAAAATGCTTGAAATGAGCGGAAAGGGAGATTTTGAGGCGGATATGAAAGAGCTTAACATTCTTCCTGTAGCTATTTCATACGAGTTTGAGCCTTGCGATGCTCTCAAAGCCAAAGAGTTATATATTACTCGCAGGCAGAAATATATTAAGGAGCAGGGGGAGGATCTAAAAAGCATACTCTCCGGAATGACCTCCTGGAAGGGGAGAATCCATTTTGAATTTACCGAGCCAGTATTGCCTGAAGAGGTGGAGTACTGCGCCAAGTTTACAAAGAACGAGCGGTTTGTGGAGTTAGGTAAAATAATAGACAAGCAGATACACTCAACATACAAACTCTGGCCAAACAACTATATAGCCTACGATATTCAGAATGGAGGAGCAGAGTTTGGAGACAAATATACAGAAGAACAGAAAGAAAAGTTTATCAATTATATGAGTGCGCAACTTGATTGCGTTTGCCAGGCAGGGTGGGATAGGGCAGAGCTATCTGAAATCTTCCTCGGCATCTATTCAAATCCTGTTAAAAATCAAAAATTAAAAATCTAAAACATTATGTTTAAGAATTTCCCTGGTTTTAATCTTGTAGAAGATTTCCTGGTAAAGTATTATGAGAAGTGGACACACCCTTCCAAAGCAATTAAGAAAGCCATTCAGGCTATAATTGTTGTGATTGTAACCGCTGTTGTTTGGAATCTCCCCGCCTCTTTCTTTGGCTTGGATGGACTTACCGTAGTGCAGCAGAGGATTATAGCAATTTTTGTATTTGCTATGCTCTCTTGGATTATGGAGGTTGTTCCCTCTTGGGCAACATCTGTGACCATTATAGGATTGATGCTTGTATTTACATCAGATTCCGGTATCAAGTTTATGTGCAACGAGGAGAGTGTGGGAAAGCTGCTCTCCTATAAATCTATAATGGCAACATTTGCAGATCCGGTAATTATGCTCTTTTTGGGCGGTTTTATACTCGCGATAGCTGCAACAAAAACAGGGCTCGATTCTCAACTTGCAAAAATTCTCTTAAAGCCCTTTGGCAAAAAGAGTGATAATGTGCTTTTGGGCTTTCTGCTTATTACAGGACTCTTCTCTATGTTTATAAGCAACACAGCTACCGCAGCTATGATGCTAACATTCCTAACCCCTGTATTCAGGCAGTTGCCGGCCAACGGAAAGGGTAGGATAGCCTTGGCTCTCTCTATTCCTATTGCGGCCAACCTTGGCGGTATGGGTACTCCTATCGGAACTCCGCCAAACACCATCGCGATTAAATATCTTAATGATCCAGAGGGGCTTAACCTTGGTATAGGCTTTGGCCAGTGGATGCTCTTTATGCTTCCGCTTGTTGCAGTGTTGCTCTTTATAAGCTGGATTCTGCTTAAAAAGATTTTCCCTTTTACCCAAAAGACGGTAGAGTTGGAGATAGAGGGAAAAATGAAGGGAGGTTGGCAGACCAAAGTGGTGATTATCACCTTTATAGTAACGGTACTTCTCTGGCTTTTGGATACTGTAACAGGTATAAATTCATATACGGTGGCCCTTATTCCATTTGTGATTTTTGCCCTTACGGGAGTTATACACCGCAGAGATTTGGAGGAGATTAACTGGTCTGTTATATGGATGGTGGCCGGTGGTTTTGCACTCGGTTATGGCTTAAACGCCTCCGGACTTGCCGCTTTGGCAGTTAAGAGCATTCCGTTTGGGGAGTTCTCTCCTATTCTTATATTGTTGATTTCCGGCATAATATGCTATTTGCTATCTAATTTTATAAGCAACTCGGCTACAGCGGCTTTGCTTATGCCGATATTGGCTGTGGTAGCAACTGCAATGGGAGATAACCTGAATGTTATAGGAGGAACCTCTACTGTGTTGATAGGTATTGCTATTGCCGCTTCCAGCGCAATGGTACTTCCTATATCTACTCCGCCTAATGCTTTGGCATACGCCACAAATTTAGTGGCCCAAAAGGATATGTCCAAAATGGGACTTATTGTAGGTATCATAAGTATGGTGTTGGGCTACGCCCTGCTCTACCTTGTTGGTACCCTGCATCTTATCTAAGCAAGGGTAAAATAGG
>CADBUS010000148.1 GCA_902797895.1 uncultured Bacteroidia bacterium
AAATCGCCGGAGAGGCAGTAGAGGTTTCCGAGGTTGTAATATATAAACGGAAAAGCAGGAAGGAGATTGGCCGCCTTGGTCATATCGTGTATGGCGGCGGTGTAGTCGTATGTAGAGTAACTATCTCTTACCCTGGCCCTTGCCGTTTTGGAGTTATCCAATGTAAGAGTCTGCACATTGCGCTCCATAGAGGAGATAAAGTCTATCATCTCTGCCTGCAGCACTCCGCGATTTATGTAGTAGTAACCATTATCCGGCTCTGCCGCTACCGCCCTGTTGTAATCTTCGAGAGCCTCGTTATAGCGGCTTTGAGAGTTCTCCGCCACCCCCTTGCAGAAATAGATATAGGCCTCCGTTCCATCTGATAATTTCTCCAACGCGCTCTGTTCAAGTTTTTTATCCTCCTCGCTGTGGGTTGCTGCATTGGCTACAAACTTGAGATACACAGGCATTGCATCTATAAATTTCTCCAATGCAACAGACTCGTATTTCTTATCCAAAGCCACTCTTATCTGCTCTGTTTCAGCAAGATGGAATTTATAAAGCGGTTTAAGCCTTATATCCACATCTCTATACTGGAGCAACTCGTTGTTGGAAAAATCGCGCTTTGCAAAGTCTGATTCAAGGGCTATCATCTCATCGAACCGCTTTGTGGTATCTGCAAAATGACGGGCTGAAACGCTGTCGCGAGTCTTTTGGCGATACTCATCTACCTTCTGCTTTGCAATAAGTTCATCGCGCCTTGCGGAACTATACTGCCCAAGTTGGAACTTTGCGTAGGAACGATTGAGGTAAGCTCGCGCAAAATCAGGATAGAGGTTTATAGCCTGTGAATAATCATCCATTGCATCGCGATAGCGTTGGAGCGCCAGATATACTCCAGCACGATTGAAATAGGCCAAAACATTCTGCGGATTAACAGCAATAACTCTGTCATAATCATCCAAAGCATTGTCGTAATCCCCTATTTGGGAGCGTATTATAGCTCTATTGTAGAGCGTAAGCGCATTGCCAGGCTCCTCCTTCAGAACTGAGTTCAAATCTCTCAAAGCTCCTCTTATATCCTTGTTCTCATACTTTATTATTGCGCGGTTAAAGAGAGCGAAGGTGTTTACGCTATCCAAAGAGAGGGCCTTATTCAAATCCTTAAGAGCATCGTTATACTCCCCTTTAAGAGAATATACTCTTGAACGCCTTATATACCCCTCCGGATCCAATGTATTAAGGCTTATTGCTTTATTGTAGTCTGTAATGGCCCGCAAGGTATCTCCCAAAAAGAGATAGCAGGCTCCGCGGTTAAGGTAGGCATCCGGCTCTTTGCTTTCCGCTTTTATGAATTTGTCAAAATCTTCAACCGCCTTGTCAAACTGCTGGGAGAGAAAGTAGGTAACTCCTCGGCTGAAATAGAGCCCCGTATAGCCCGGGCGCAGCTCCACAGCCTCCTGCAAATCTTTTAGGGCTGCCTCATATTTACCTGTACGGCTGAGAGTTATAGCTCTATAGTGATATGCCGGAGTATAGATTGGGTTTAGTGCCAAAGATTTGTCAAAATCTCTCTCTGCGCCTATAAAATCTCCAAGGTTGTACTTTGCTATTCCCCTGAAAAAGTAGGCATCGTAGAGAGTGGAATCCAACCGCGTGAGAGTGTTGAAATTATCTATTGCAGCAGAATACTTGCCATCTATCAGATATTGCCGCCCCATAAGAAAGAATCGGTTTATATCATACTGGCCATAACAGCTACCGCTAATGACTATGAATAGCATCGCGATAAAAATTCTTATTTTTACGGCCAGTTTCATAAAAAGGGCAGTTTTGAAATCATTTACAAATATACTTAAAATTATATTGCTTCTGTTTCTCTTTTTGCCCTCTGCGGCAAAGGGACAGCTGCTCAACAACAGCGTAATCTCTAAAGAGGGGCTTATCAGGAGCATAGAGGCTCTTACAAGAGCGGAGACAGAGGGGAGAAGCACAGGCAGCAGCGGCATTGCCTTGGCGAGAGATTATATTTATGACGGCTTCATAGAGGCCGGATTGCAAACTATGGAGAGAAGCTACGGAATTGGTTTTTACCACTTTAAGAATAACGAAAAATTGCTTGGAGTAAATGTTGTGGGGGTGGTGGAGGCAGACTCCTCTCTCAGTTGCAACGAGAGTATTGTAATTGCCGCCCACTACGACCATATAGGAATAATTGAAGGCAAACTCTATAGCGGAGCAGACAACAATGCCAGCGGAGTGGCCGCCCTTATTGAAATAGCAAAGCAGATAAGCCATCTCAAAAAAGAGGGAGGACTTAAACTCAAAAGGAATATGATTTTTGCTGCGTTAGATGCCAAGGAGAACGATTTAAGTGGGAGCCGCCACTTTATAGAGAGCTATAATAATGAGCGATTTGGCAAGATAATTCTGATGGTAAATCTTAATCAGATAGGTACAACCCTTGCACCTCCGCAACAGGCAAAGACAATGGAGCTGCTACCTAAAAACTATCTGCTCATACTTGGCAGAGAGGAGGTGGATAGCTCTCACAGCAAAGCTCTTGCAACATTGGAGGAGTGCAATCGCAGAGGAGGATACAATATGGTTTTGGACTACACCTTCTATGGCAGCAAGGAGTTCTACAACTACTTCAACAATATAGGAGATCAGACCATATTCAGAGATAGAGGTATTCCAGCTCTGCTGATTACCAGCGGTTTTAATAAATATACGCTAAAGCCTGAGGATAGAGCAGACAAGATAAACTACAATGCTCTTCTACAAAGATGCTCGCTGCTCGCGCTTTGGCTTGGCAACATTGCAAATCAGAATTATGGACTTTAAAATCAGCTCGGAATATAGCCCTACAGGAGATCAGCCGGAGGCAATAGAGGGGCTGGTAAATGCCATACAGGCAGGCGATAAGGCTGTTACTCTGCTTGGAGTTACAGGCTCTGGCAAAACCTTTACAATGGCCAATGTTATTGCAAGGCTCAACCGCCCTGCCCTTATCTTGAGCCACAACAAGACTTTGGCCGCGCAGCTTTATGGTGAGTTCAAAGCCTTTTTTCCGGAGAATGCGGTAGAGTATTTTGTCTCTTATTACGATTACTATCAGCCTGAGGCATACCTCCCTACAACAGATACCTACATAGAGAAAGATCTCAGCATAAACGATGAGATAGACCGCCTTAGAATAGCCTGCTCCGCCTCTTTGCTCAGCGGCAGAAAAGATGTTATAGTAATCTCCTCTGTCTCCTGCCTATACGGTATCGGCAATCCGGCAGATTTCCACGCCAACACAATAGAGTTGCACAGAGGCGATGCCATAAGCCGCAATAATTTGCTCTACAGGCTTGTAGATAGTATGTACTCACGCAACGATTTGGAGTTCAAGCGCGGCACTTTCAGGGTTAAGGGAGACAGCGTAGATATAAACCTTGCCTACGGAAACCACGCAGCAAGAGTATTTTTCTTTGGCAATCAGATAGATGAGATAGAGCTGTTTGATCCCATTACAGGTGCCGCTATCGAGAGTATAGATGAGATTGCCGTATATCCGGCCAACATATTCTCCACCACAAAAGAGAGAACAGTAAGGGCAATAAAGGAGATACAAGATGATTTGGTTAAGCAGTACAACTACTTTAAGGAGATAGGTAAAGACCACGAGGCCAACAGGTTAAAGCAGAGGGTTGAGTACGATTTGGAGATGATAAAAGAGCTTGGCTACTGCCCTGGAATTGAGAACTATTCCCGCTACTTTGATGGACGCGCCTCAGGCACCAGACCATTCTGCCTATTAGACTACTTTCCAAAGGATTACATAACATTTATAGATGAGAGCCACGTAACAGTTCCGCAAATAAGGGCTATGAGTGGCGGAGACCGCTCCAGAAAACATACCCTTATTGAGTATGGCTTCCGCCTGCCGGCCGCGGCAGACAACCGCCCTTTAAGGTTTGAGGAGTTCCAAGACCTTACAAACCAGACAGTATATGTTAGCGCCACCCCTGCCGATTTTGAGCTTCAGGAGAGCGGAGGAGTTATAGTGGAGCAGGTTGTGCGGCCTACCGGACTTTTAGATCCTCCGATATATGTACGCCCTACCAAAAACCAGATAGACAATCTTATGGAGGAGATTGCAGTAAGGGTTGAAAAAGATGAGCGCGTACTTGTTACAACTCTAACCAAAAAGATGGCGGAGGAGCTGGATAAATATCTCCAAAAGGCCGGAGTAAGAGCAAGATACATACACTCCGATGTAGATACTATGGAGAGGATTCAGATTATAGAAGATTTCCAGGCCGGCAGATTTGATGTGCTTGTGGGGGTGAATCTGTTGAGAGAGGGATTGGATTTGCCACAGGTATCGTTGGTTGCAATTTTGGATGCAGATAAGGAGGGATTTTTAAGAAGCACAACCGCGCTTACCCAAACGGCCGGCAGGGCTGCAAGAAATATAAATGGTTGTGTAATAATGTATGCCGATACCATTACACAAAGTATGAGGCAGACCATTGAGGAGACCGAGAGAAGAAGAAAAAAACAGATGCTCTACAACAAGCAGCACAACATAACCCCTACCCAGGTCAAGAAGATTGAGAGAAATGTGCTTGGCAGAGACAACACCCTTGCGGAGATTCAGGCCGAGTATATTACTAAAAAAGAGCGGCTTGCAACAAACGATCCTATATTGGCCAATATGGATGCAGCCGCACTTGCAAAGGCTGTGGAGAGCTCAAAAATCAAAATGGAGAGAGCTGCAAAGGAGCTTGATTTCAACAGCGCCGCCCGATATCGCGACGAGATGCTTCTGCTGAAGAAACTACTTGAACGCAAGCCGTAAGGAAAGTAAAGGAATAGATTCTTCGCTAACGCTCAGAATGACAGGGCAGAGCACTCAGAATGATGGTACTCCGGTGTAAATGATGGTGCCGCCGTCAGCCCCGCTCCCCGGACCAAGCTCTATACACCAATCGGCATCCCTTATAACATCTGTATTGTGCTCCACAACAACTATTGTATTGCCGGCATCCACAAGGGCATTCATAGCATCAAGCAATCTCTTTATATCATTGAAATGGAGGCCGGTAGTAGGCTCGTCAAATATAAAGAGCCTGCTTTTTGCACCCATACCCTCTTTGCTCAAAAAGTTGGCAAGCATAAGTCGCTGGCTCTCACCACCGCTGAGCGTGCTTGTACTCTGCCCCAGTTTCACATATCCGAGCCCTACCCTCTGCAAAACTCCGAGCCCCTGCACCACCTTTTTTGCAAGATGCTCTTTTTGAGAGGCAAAGAACTCTATCGCCTCATCTACTCTCAAATCCAAAATATCGGTAATATCCTTGCCGCGGTATCTTACCTGCAGAATATCCTGCTTGAAAC
>CADBUS010000149.1 GCA_902797895.1 uncultured Bacteroidia bacterium
ATTATTAGTAAATTACTTGCGTCATAATAGAGAAAGGGGCTGACCAAAAAGTCGCTTCAGCGACCGGCCCTGTATAGGGCCGTATGCCCCCTATAGGGGGCTGCGGCTTTAGCCGCCGGGGGTTTAAAGATACCATTTATTTAGCTGTTTTTCAGCTAAATAAATGTTAACGTGTGGGAGATAGTAGGTGGGCTGCGTGTGAGCTGTGGGATAGAGAAAAAAAAGGGGGTGCCAAAAAGTGTTTTGGCACCCCCTTTTCTCTATCGCCTCAGTAGGTTTATTTTTCATTCTGAATTATTTCAGAAGGGAGAGGCTGCGGGAGACAAAATCGCTCAACTGCTTACCTTTTAGCATACCGTTGGAGAGCAGTGCAAGGTCTGCCACCTGCTTGAGCAGGTTATTGGAGCGCCCGAACTCGCTCATAAGCTCTTTGCGCTCTTTTCTAAGCTCATCCAACTTATTTTCAAGCTCTTTGCGGCTCTCCTTCTGTGCCTGTGTAATCTCCTCATCCTTTTTGCCTTTAGTCTCCTCATTGAGCGTATTAAGGGCAGTATCAACAGAGTTGCGCTCCTTCTCTATCTTCTCTACCTTTGCAGACGTAGCCCCCTTCAACTCCTCTATAATCTTAGCTACAAGAGGATTTTGCAGATTCAGCTTTATGGTATAAGAATCGGGCATCTGACCATAAAAATTAAGCCCACCGCCCATTGCACTCATCTCCTTATATCTTCTCATAAACTCATTTTGGGTTATTACGATAGGTACTCCATTCTCACCCATATTCTCTGCAATAAGGTTATAATGAGCATCTTGAGGCAATACAGATGTAAAGGCGGCCTCATAGTCCATCTCCTCCCCCTCTTTAAGCTGCGGCCTTTCGTTCTCCTTTTTAGGGATAAGTGCCTCTATACTGTCGGAATCCACCCTTGCAAAGCGGCTATTCTCTATTTTAGTTTCAAGCAGATTTACAAAGTGAGAATCCAGCTGACAATCAAACAACAATACGTGATACCCTTTGTTCTTGGCAGCCTCTATCTGCTGATATTGCGCAACCGTATCTGTGGCATACAGATAGACCACCTTTTTATCCTTATCTGTCTGCTCGTTCTCAATCAATTTCCTATAATCCTCATAATTAAGGAATTTGCCATCTGTCGTTTTCATAAGGGCAAACTTGAGAGCTCTCTCGCAGAACTTTTCATCTGTAAGCATACCATACTCAATAAAGAGCTTTAGATTATCCCATTTGTTTTGGAACTCCTCTCTCTTCTCCCTTGCAATCTCCTCCAGACGGTCTGCAACCTTCTTTGTAATGTAGGTAGAGATTTTCTTAACATTGGCATCGCTTTGCAAATAACTTCTCGATACATTGAGCGGAATATCCGGCGAGTCTATCACTCCATAGAGCAAGGTCAGAAACTCCGGCACTATATTCTCCACAGAATCAGTTACAAACATCTGGTTACAGTAGAGCTGTATGCGGTTCTTGGATATATCCATCCTATCCTTGATTTTTGGGAAATAGAGTATTCCTGTAAGATTGAACGGATAATCTACATTAAGATGAATCCAAAAGAGCGGCTCCTCCTTCATAGGATAAAGCTCGCGGTAAAAATTCAGATATTCCTCCTCTTTAATCTCACTTGGAGTACGGCTCCAAAGCGGCTCTATATTGTTAATAATCTTGTCTTTATCTGTATCTACGTTCTTGCCCTCTTTCCACTCCTTCTCCTTGCCGAAAGCTATCTTAACCGGCATAAATTTACAATACTTGCCAAGTAGTTCCTCTATTTTGGAGGCTGTGGCAAACTGCTTGGAATCCTCATCAAGATAGAGAGTTATCTTAGTCCCCCTCTCTTTTTTCTCACACTCCTCCATTGTGAACTCCGGAGAGCCATCGCAACTCCACTTAACCCCCTTGCTCCCCTCCTTGTAGGAGAGAGTCTCTATCTCAACCCTCTTGGAAACCATAAAAGAGGAGTAAAAGCCCAATCCAAAATGGCCTATTATGCTCTCTAATTGGTCTTTATACTTCTCCAAAAACTCGCCTGCAGAGGAGAATGCAATCTGATTTATATATTTATCCACCTCCTCGGCAGTCATTCCAATACCACGGTCTGTAATTGTAAGGGTATTGGCCTTTTCATCTGCCTCTATTTTTATAGTCAACTCCCCAAGCTCCTCTTTAAGTTCCCCTTTGCCGGCAATTGCCTTCAGCTTTTGAGTTGCATCTACCGCATTGGCTACCAACTCTCTAAGAAAAATCTCGTGGTCTGAATAGAGGAATTTTTTAATCACCGGAAATATATTATCCGTAGTTACACCAATTTTACCTTTTGCCATAATATTCTGTTTTTGCTTTTTCTGTTTATAAAAAAAATTACTCCCGATAGTATCTCAATCTTTATACCATCGGGAGCATTATGACAATTTGTCATAGATAAGTGGTTGCGGAGTGTTAACCTACCCCTTGGCTAACAGATGATACAAACCAACTGCCGTTCCATTTCCAGAAGAGTTCAGGGTTTGCTCCATCCTCAAAATCAAGATTATCATTATCTCTGAGGAATTTCACATAGCCGCGCTCGTTTGTATATACAGGAAGGAATCTCTCCGGTGTTTCCTCTTCCACTATCGGTCTTAATATTCTATCTTTCTTAGAATCAAATGTCCAGAACATAAGGTTTTGATAGACTCCTATGCCGTCGTCCCCATCCCAAAGTCTGCGGCATACAAAACCTATGGCCCAAATATTCTCTGCCTCTATTTTCCACGCTTTCATAGAGAAATTGTTTTTATAATCCTCGCCCGGCCATTCGCCCATAATTATGTGATTATCTTGCTCATAAAGAAAAGTACCTTTGGATTTATACTCAAAATCCATATCTCTGCTCTGAATAACAGCATTGTACCAATCTATAAGCATAGGCATTGGATAAACAGAGGCAACTGCACTTAAAACAGCCTCTAAATCAAGCTCATCAGATTCTGAATGATTTTCAACAAATATGCTTATTTTAGGCCAACCATTTGCCATCTGGTGCTCAATAGCATCACCACTCAAAGCACCTTGCATATCAGGCTTAAAAGCCGGTGCCGGCATTCCGTGGGTTGCTACCATAATTTTAGATGCAGTACCATAGAGCTTCATCACATCCGAAGTATCTGAAATCTGATACTCCTTACACTCGGCTGAGTTTCCCTTCTCTACCACCTCACTCTTAGCTACTTCTGCCTCATTGTTTTTTGAGCTATTCTCTCTATTGCCGTTTTTGCAAGAAATGGCCATTAGCAGGCAGCTTGCAATCATAAATCCAAATAAAATCTTATTCATAGTTTTCTGTTATAAATCTGTATTGAGTACAAAATTTTAACACACCAATTAAACACCTAATTTTCAAGAGATTTGCGCAAACTTTCTTTTGAGTTGTTCACATCGTCTATAATCCATCTGCCATCTTTGAGAATCATTTTGAGAGAACGGAATTCCACTCCATCCATAACACCGCTCATATCCTCTGCTTCTAAAACAGCCTCAACCGTAGCGTGAGCATTATCCTGAAAATGAGCCTCTTCTACAGAAACTCTCTTTAGCCTCTGTATGCTTCCAAGAAGCCAAAAAATATCGCCATCGCTCTTTTCACCAACTTTCTGGCAAAGAGTATAATACTCTTCAGAAAATAGTTCCTTTGAATGGAGTTGCTTTTCATCCAGCCCCTCAAACAAAGCATTGAAAAAACTATCTGCAGACTCAACACCCTCCGGCAAGTACTCTTTTGGGGCTAAATTCTCACCTTTTTTAAAAGTATCTGCAACAACAGCAGATACCTTTGTTGTGTCTGAAAGTTCTGTTATAGTTTTAACTCCGCCTCTCTTACAAGCGGCTACCATAAAAATAGCACTCATTATCAGTAAGGCCACTACAACTCTTTTCATAGTTTCTCTCTATTTTTATTTTTTAGGAATTGCAAACAGGCTCTGGTCAATTGGGATATTCTCCTCTATAGAGGTGGCCTCCATAACCATACTCATACCCATAATGGTGGTGGTGGTTTTGAGCGGAATCCCTTTATAAATCAGATAAACCACATTTGCCTCAAAACCTTGCTGCTCCACAACAGCACTATAGGATTGGCAAGTTTTGCCCAAAAACTCCTCCGTTCCCATCTCTTTGATTTTATACTTGCCCTTAACCTCGTCTGTAAGATTATTAAAATCTATCTGGCTTGCCTCCGTATTCTCTGTCTCCTGCAGAATTGTATTGTCTGCACAGTTTATAACGTATGTTTTATTGCCGTCACTAACGCTCTTAATATCCTGGCCTGCAGCTGTTATCAGAGAGGCTGTCTTTGCTCCGTAATCATCAAAATACATAGTTATACTGATGGTTTGCCCCATCTGATTCATAGCCATATTAACCTTGCCGGATTTAATCCCGAATTTTGGCTGCGCACCTGCTGCAAATGCAATGCATAATATTGATACTAAAATTGCTATTTTCTTCATAATCACTATATTTTCCTTTTTTTGTTCGTTTGTAGCCCCCTATTTCCTTTTTATAAAGGCAGCGTTGATGTAAGGGCAGTATGGTTCCGAAGATGGAGCCTCCTGACGAGTTGAGAGCACCATAAACTTCTTATAAAAGCGAGCAGTTAGAGTGTAACCGCATTTGTTGACATTAGGGTATTCAAAAACATTATCCACAAGCTCTGCAGGACGCTCCTCCTCGCAGACCAATGTGCTTGCGGTATAATCCTCACGGCTTTCATCTGCTATGAAAGAGAGTTTGCCATCGCCGAGTTTTTTTATCTGCACCTCTCCATAAGCATCAGGACCACGCAAATAGTAGCCGTAATCGGTTGCAATATCCTCGTATTTAGCCGGAATAAATGGGCTTTCTGGGAACCATTCAGGCATCTGAGTTGAACAGATTCTCACATCTATAATTGGAGCAGTTTGATCTTCTTCATCAGCCTGAATATAAGTGCGCTCAGCATCCTCCAATGTGAAAGAATTAGAGTCTTCTGCCTCTATAAGATGAATCAAAAAACGGCCGCTCACTGTGCCATCTGCCTGATATTCTGTTAAGCTGATATTATTATAGCACTCTCCGCCATCATCACCGAAATATTTATCCGATATACCCACTACCAATGTTGGCTCAGATTCCGGATAGAGCACATATCCGGCGCAGCTGTAAAAACCATCGTTTGGCATTTGCAGGGCAAGCTCTATATTGCAACCATTATCACTCATAGTACCAACAATATAGACTTGCTCTACTTCCTGTGCTGCCGCCTGTTTTGAGGAGAGAGCATCTCCTCCCTGACTCTCCTCTACCTTTGGAGTCTGTTTACAAGATGCAAAAGAGAAGCAAAGCAAAAGAGAGAGAGCTGCAATTAACTTAATTTTCATAATTTACAAGTTTACAAGCTATTTCATTATATCTTTTTCTCATCATTCTGAGCCGTTAGCTTACCGTCATTCTGAGCGGTGCGAAGAATCTTATGTTTGTTCTTTTTAAGACTCTTCGTCTCCTCAATCAATATTTCTGCATCAGTTCAAACTGCTTCTTTTCTCCATTTTCTACGTATGTAATGGTACCATTAAAGCCGTCTCCACGCCCTTGAATATCCCCCTCCAATGTGGCATATAGCTCATCGCCACGATATATTTCAAGTATCACGTGGTTAAAGCCGCCCGGATTTGGCTCATTAGAAATCTCTTTCATCGGGAACTTGAACGGAGCCTCCTTAGGAGAGAGAAAGCCGCAATATCCACTATCTTTCAGCTCATCGGAACGCTCATTCCAACTCTGGTAGTAAAGGGTTATCCCTTCATCTCCAATAAATCCCTCATATTTCATAAACTTGGAGAGATCTACATTATCCCAATCTACCTCCGGAGCTATATTCATAGGTGTAGATTCAAGGGCAAGAGCATTCTTCATATCATCCAAGTAATCCCTGTTGGAATTTCTATTATCACTGCAGGTGCAGGAGTAGAGGAATGCTGATGTTATCAGCAAAGTTGCAAAGAGAAAAACTTTTTTCATAATATTTGGTTTTTATTATTACGATACAACATTTCTAAAAATCGTTATTGAGCCATAGTCATTTTTATGTAATCAGCCCATACCTTGGAGAGGTCTGACGAAGATCTTAAATTATTTCTAACAAGCTGATTCTTTGAGTTATACTCTCTCCAATACCCCTCCATTGTGTGCTGAATGGCACCCATAAACTCAAACTTTTTTGCAGTTACATCAAATCTATACATAAAGAAACGACTATAATTGTCCTTTGTTTCATAATTAATTGTAAC
The DNA here is from genome assembly GCA_902797895.1 of uncultured Bacteroidia bacterium. Taxonomy (GTDB): domain Bacteria; phylum Bacteroidota; class Bacteroidia; order Bacteroidales; family UBA932; genus Egerieousia. Next base: position 6,325 of record CADBUS010000149.1, read on the forward strand.
TATGTAGTTTTTAGAAGGATATACAATAAGATTGCCCTTAGAGTCTATTTTGTCGTAAGAAGGCTCCTTAACAAATTTGCCTGTATTTTTATCCCACAGATAACATACTCCATCATCTGCCAACTGGGCAAGATCGTTGTAACCATCAAAGTTTAAATCAATTAGTACCGGTGGAGTTTTGGTAGGAAAGTCGAGATGTTGTAAAAATTTTCCGTCACTCCCTTTTGCTATATCTATGAACACTTTACCATCAGAAGAACTTATCTTCAAATGTGGAGCATCATTATTCCACCACTCTCTTGACTCTATATATGCAGCTTGCGCCCTAACAATGTCATCCTGAGCTGTAAGCATATCCCATCTTGACTTCCATCCTTTGCTATGGTATTTCTCTGCCGGATAAAACTCTCCCACTCCCTGATCCAAATCTCCGCTATCGGGTATTCTGAACATTCCCCAATTTGCAGGTTTTGAGGCTTTTGTATTATCATTTATCCAAACACCTTCGTGCATTTTGTTACTATATCCATCTGCACCTATCATAGAGTCCTCTAAATGTGGCCTTCCATCTTCTATGTAAAAACTTACCTCAACATTCCCTTTAAAAGTTCCTCTGAATTTGCCTTGAGTCTCTTTATATTGATATGTGCCTACCAATACAAAAGCCTCATAACCTGCCTCATACGAGTCTTTATCTAATTTTTTAAAGGAGTCTATCTTTATACTTCCCTCAAAGGCGCAGATATTGCCTCCTGTCATAGATTTACCAACCACCGTATAAGTGTCTTTGGAGTTTTTTGTAATGGAAGAATAATAGATATAAAGTCTTTTATAGTCTTTACCAATGTATCCCAAATAGTTATCTTCTTTGAATACATCAGAGTAATCGTATGAGTATAAATCTTGAGAAACTGCTGAATATGAGAAGATTGCCACAAACAGCAGAGTTAGTGATAAAATCTTGTTTTTCATATCTCAAATAGTTTAAAGTTCTAAGTCAAACGCTCCCATATCGCAGCAAAGCCACAATAATGGTAGTTTTCCAAAGCAAATATAAAATAATAAATGATAAAGTGAATATAGGAATTGGAGTGTAGCAACGGATAAATAACAATCTTTTGTTAAATTTTTGTTATTTTTTCTTTTCACCGGCCACCTGCACAAGTATCACTCCCAATATGGCAATGGCTATTCCTATAATTTTTAACCAAGTGAGGCTCTCCTGCCCGGGGTATAAAAAATGGGCGACCATTACGGAGACAGCCGGAATAAGTGCTGAGAAGATGCTGACTCTTGTAACTCCCAATTTGCCTGTGGCATAGGTCCATAGTCCAAAGCAGAGACAGGAGCAGAGCACCGCCAAAGCAAGAATGGTTGATTGCACATCCCAAGATAAGAACTCCGGTGTTATCCCCTCTCTGCCAAATAGTAGAAAGAGTGGGAAAAAGAGTATTGCGCCAAATGTAAACTGCCAGGTAACAATGGAGTATGCGTTATATTTGCGTACCAAATTACGGGCAAAAAAGGTATAGGCCACCGCCCCTACTACCGCCAAAAAGAGAAACAGAATCCCTTTGATGTGGGCAATGGAGAACCCCTCCTTGTTAAAGAGCACCATAAATACAGCTGGCAGGGTTATAAAGCAACCCAACATTTTTACTCCGGATATGGGAGTTCTGTCTATAAGCCTCTCTGCAAAGAGACAAAATATTGGTATTGTGGCAATTATAAGAGCTGCAATAACTCCGGAGCCGGTAAGTTTTATTCCAAAATTCTCTCCCAAGAAATAGACAAACGGCTCCGAGAAGGCTAACAGAAAGAGCCACTTCATATCTTTTGCCTGAATCTTCTGCACCAATCCTCCTATAAGCCCCACCACCCAGAGTATTAGAGAGGCAAGCACCATTCTCTCAAATATGAAGGTAAATATGTTTATATCATTTTTTATAAGCACTCCCTCCCATATAAAAGAGAAACCCCAAAAAATTATTGCGATTATTGCAAAGAAATAACTGTTTATTATTCCCCTATCTCTCTTTAGCTCTGCCATTTATAAAATTTTCTGTTTTATGTTACACATCCTCTATGTTAAATCACTTTTTTAAGACTCTTCACTCCGTTCAGAGTGACAGCCTATTCTCCCGTTGTTCTGAGCAAGGCTATTCACTTGCGTTAAACTCTAACTCCAAAACCCTGCGCTCGCCTGTAAGGGATGCACCCTCTACCACCATAGTGCCATTTACAAAAACATACTCCACTCTATTTGAAAAACCTGTAAGTGAATGCTTTTCTCCACTATCCGAGTTATAATATACTCCCCTCTCTGTGAATGGGCTCCAGCCGCAAAGCGATGCCGGCTTAGGCTGCTGCTCTGCCAAAGAGTCCTCTCCGATAGGCTTAAATATCGTTATATCAGCAAAATATCCCTCTCTCAAAAATCCTCTATCCTTAATGCGGAAACAGAGTGCAGGGTTGTGGCACATCTTCCCAACAACCTCCTCCAAACTAAAAACTCCCTGCTCCACAAGCTCCAACATCATAACGAGCGAGTACTGAACAAGCGGAATACCGCCCGGAGCCTCCTTAAAAGGTTTCATCTTTGCCTGCAACGGATGGGGAGCGTGATCTGTTGCAACCGTTTGTAAAACACCATCTTTTAGAGCTTTACGCAAAGCCGCCATATCCTCTGCACTCTTTATTGCAGGATTGCATTTTATAAGGTTACCATATTTCTCATAATCTGTGGAGTTAAACCATAGATAGTGCGGAGCTGTTTCTGCAGTAATCTTATAGTCTTCTGAATTTGAGCCAAATGGAGCTTTTGCGGTATAAAGGGTTGCCAACAGTTCAGCCTCTTTGGCTGTAGATACGTGGAGCAGATGAAATCTCGCCCCATACTTAACAGCCATTTCTATTGCTTTACAACTGCTTTTATAGCAAGCCTTTGCGCTTCTGATTAAAGGATGGGCGGCAACAGGTATATTATCGCGATAGTTTGCTGCATACAATTTGAAATTGGCGGCAATCTCATCATTATCCTCACAATGGGCAGCTATCAGTAACTTTGATGAGCGGAATATCTCTTGTAGAGCCTTTTCGCTATCTACCAGCAAGTTACCTGTAGAAGCCCCCATAAAGACCTTTACTCCGCATACTCTTTTTGGCTCTGCCTTTTCTATTTCACCTAAATTGCTGTTTGAGGCCCCAAGATAAAACGAATAGTTGGCGTATGAGGTTTCAGCCGCCCGCTCAAATTTCTGCTTCAGTAGCTCCAAAGTGGTGCAGGAGGGAGAGTTGTTGGGCATATCCATATATGATGTAACTCCTCCCAAAAGAGCAGCTTTGCTCTCACTCTCAATGGTACCTGCAATAGTATTCCCCGGCTCGCGGAAATGAACGTGGGTATCAATAATACCCGGCATAACCATCATACCTGTGGCATCTATCACCTTTGAGCAGGCGGAGAGTTTATCTAAACAGAGCAGATAATCTTCATAACGCCTAAAATCTTTCTCCTTGATAATCTTACAGATACGAGCATCTTTAATCAAAACTGAGCCTCTTGCCACAGAGCCTTCATTTATTATGGTGCCGTTCTTTATGAGTGTTTGCATAGCTCTCAAAACCGCTTGGTTACTGCTTTGGTTTTATCTTTCTGAATCTCATCCGCAACACTCCCCAAAAAGCCTCTCCAAATATGCCTGAACTCATTTTGGAACTCCCCTCTTTGCGATCTATAAATATGATTGGTACCTCTTTTATATTGAATCCCAACTTGTAAGAGGAGTATTTCATCTCCACCTGAAAACCGTAGCCCCTCATTTTTATTTTATCCAAATCCAAAGTTTGCAGCACCTTTTGAGTGTAGCAGACAAAGCCGGCTGTACAATCATAGACAGGCATACGCAAAACCTTACGCACATAGTAGGATGCAAAGTAAGACATCACAACTCTGCCTATCGGCCAATTTATAACGCTTACTCCGTTGCAATATCTTGAGCCTATTGAGAGGTCTGCGCCTTTGTTTGCGCAGGCGTCATAGAGCTTATCCAAATCCTGAGGATTGTGGGAAAAGTCTGCATCCATCTCAAAAACAAACTGATAGCCTCTCTCCAAAGCCCACTTGAACCCTGCAATATAGGCAGTTCCAAGCCCCTGCTTACCCTCTCTGCAGAGCAAATGAAGCCTGCCGCCATATTCGCTGCAAAGGCTATCTACAATTGAGGCGGTGCCGTCCGGAGAGTTATCATCCACTACAAGTGTGTGATAATCGCCCTCAAGGGCCATTACGGCCGCTATTATCTTGGCTATATTCTCCCTCTCGTTATATGTTGGAATTATAACTAACCGGCTCCCCGTATTAGGCTCCATAATATACTATTTTACAGTTACTTTTTCTTATTAGGCAAATCAAGCTCAAGATGCGGATTCTTCTTGGATGAGGCCGCAAGCAAAAGCGATACGCAAACTGCCACTATTCCAAGCCCTATGAATATATACTCTGCACGCACCGCTGCGGTTATCTGCTGGGCGTGGCTGCTCGCATCTATCACATAACGTTTGAATATTCCCCCCACAAATATAGGTACTAACATCATACCCATATTCTGAATCCAATAGATTAGCGAATAAGCTGTTCCCAAGTTCTTTTCAGGCACTATCTTAGGTACGCTTGGCCACATTGCCGCCGGCACAAGGGAATAGCCCACCCCAAGCAGCGATATAGCCAAATAGCCCCACGCCGGAACTCCCTCTGGCGCAAATGCTATAAGCAGATGAGAGGTAAGAACAAGGCAGGAACCTGTTATCATCCAAGCAGTTGCCTTACCTATCTTATCTACAAGTATTCCAAAGAGCGGAGTACCTACAACGGTAAAGAAAGGTATCATTGATATCATCATTGCAGCACTCTCCGCCTCCAATCCAAAGCGCGGTATTACTATTGAGGTTGCAAACTTTTTGAAGGAGATTATGCAGCAGTAGAAGAATACGCAAAGCAGAGATATAAGTATGTAGTTCTTGTTTGAAAGAATC
>CADBUS010000150.1 GCA_902797895.1 uncultured Bacteroidia bacterium
GCATTGCGTTTGCGTGATATTTTTGAGTAGCCTGCAAGACGGTTGAAAATTGGAATAGAGATTGAGAGCTGCACATACTCTCCACCATTGTTTTTGAACTGCTCACTAAAGGGAGCTGTATTTGCTCCGCGATAGTTATAGTAACTTGTACTCCACCCTGCATAAATACCCACAGATGGCAGTAGTTGCCACTTGGCCGTATTAAGTTCCCTCTTGGCATTAAGCTGTTGAGCAGAAGCTATTTGCACAGTAGGATTGTGTTCCAGCGCGTAATCCACAACCGCATTGGCAGAGATAGGCTCCACCTCCCACACAGGTATTGAGGTCTCTATCTGCAGCTCCTCCTCCAATGGCCAAAACATCAGATCTGCCAATATCATCTTCTGATTCTCATACATATTGAATGTATTGGTAAGCTCATAGCTGCGTTCTGCCAAATCGGCCTCCATCTGCACCACATCTGCGTGCCCTTTCTGCCCCAACTCCTCTTGGCGCTTGGCCTTGTGCAAAGCGGCTTTGGCTGCCTCCGCCTGCTCCTCATATATATCTGCCAAACGCTTGTAATATACCACATTGTAATAAGCCTCCATTACGGCCAAACATATATCGGCCTCCACCTGCTTCTGCTGTGAGGAGGCTATCAACATTCCGGTTTTGGAGATTTTGTAGTTGTTTACCGCGCTAAATCCATCAAAAAGCTCATAACCTGCACTCACACCATAATTATTATGGAAAGAGGTGGTATTGAAATAGGTATTTGTCTGAGGATCAATGCTACGGCCAAAATTGTAGTAGGCGTATGTCTGCGCACTTATTTTAGGAGTAAAGAGTGCCAATGCTGCATCTCTCCGCTCCAAGCGGACATCCGAAACTGCAGCCTGCTGAATTCGGATCTTGGTAGAGTTGGAGATGGCATACTCCATACAGCCCCTAAGTGTCATCACTTTTGCCCCCTCCTTTACCATCTCCTGTCCACTTGCAACAGTGGCCTTGAGCCCTGTTATCGCCAGAAAAATAGATATGTAAAATTTAATCTTCATAACACAATCTCTTTACAGTTATAGCTTTGTCGCCATAGCTGCATAAAGTATAACACCTGCCGTGCCAAAGTAGTTAAGTAACTGATAATACAATAAATAGCTTTTTAAGAGATAAGAAAAAAGTGTAAAGCTCTTTACAACTCTTTACACTTTTTTACAATTTTTTACAGTTGATGCTTTATAGATTCTTCGCATTCGCTCAGAATGACGAGCACCAAACTATCTGAATCTGAGTTCAAAAATAGTCTTTTCACCATCGCTGCGCAAAAGCTCTATTGTGCCATTGTGATTGTGCATAATCTGGCGAGATATACTGAGTCCTATGCCGGAACCCTCCCGTTTTGTGGTATAGAATGGTATGAATATCTGCTCTTGGGCGGAGTGAGGAATTGGCTCTCCATTGTTGGAAATCCTCACTATAACATCACTCTCTTTTCCAATTTCTGCATAAATCTCAATACTCTTTGCTCCTGCCTGCAAAGCATTCTTTATCAGGTTTATGAAAATTTGAGAAATCTGCCCCTCATCGGCATAAATCATAATATCACTCTCTTTCTCCCGATAGATACAAGTTGCGTTGCAAGATAGTAGAAGCTCGCTGTTAAGGGCAATAATCTGCTCTACCAAATCTTTAAGTTCCAACGCCTTACGCATAGGTTTAGCCACGCCGGAAAGCTGTCTGTAGGTTTGTACAAAGTCTATAAGATTCTTGGATGAATCTGAAATGGTCTCCAAGCCGGCCTTTATATTCAGATCGCTCTTGCCATTCTCATCTACAGACTTTGCCATAGCATCTGAAAGAGAGGCTATTGGAGAGACCGTATTCATAATCTCGTGTGTGAGTACGCGAATAAGTTTGCTCCACGAGTCTTGTTCGTGAGCCATCCGCTGCTTCTCAAATATGGTGCGGATGCGGTTTAGGGTACGATTGAAGCGGTTGCGCTCCTTAAAGCGGAAATTCAGCTCTCCATCTTCCAGAGCATCCATCATATAGGCAACCTTCTTTATATCCCTGCGGCGAGTTCTGTAAGCAGCTATTGCCCCCACAATTATTGCAACTGCAACACAGGCTAATATAATATGATGGAGGGCAAAGGTCATAAACCAAACTTTTTCAATTTGGCATAGAGTGTGGGGCGGCTCACTCCCAATAACTTAGCCGCTGCAGATATATTGCCTCCTGTGCGCTGCATAGCCTGGCGCACCAACTCCTCATCCTCCGCCTCGCTAAAAGCTCTTACATTTGCAGCCACACTCCTCTCTATGGTCTCCAACTGTAGCTCCTTTTCCGTAAGGCAGTCGCTCTCAGAGAGTATCACAGCCTTTTCTATACAGTTTTGCAACTGGCGTATATTTCCGCTCCAACGGCAATTTTTCATAATCTCCTCCGCTTGTGGAGCAATTTTGTTTATAGTGCGATGGTATTTTGCTCCATACTGCGCCATAAATAGTTCAGCCAGAGGAACTATATCCTCGCACCGCTCTCGCAGGGTCGGCAGAGATATATGCATTGTATTTATGCGATAGTATAAATCTTCTCTAAATTTTCCCTCTATCACCAACGCCTCAAGATTCATATTTGTAGCACAAATCAGGCGGATATCCACAGGAATTATCTGTGAGCCTCCTACCTTTACTATGCTTCTGTTCTGAATAGCACGCAGTAGTTTTGCCTGCAGATGAAGCGGTATATTGCCAATCTCATCCAAAAAGAGAGTACCACCGTTGGCCTGTTCAAACTTGCCGATATGCTCTGTATGTGCATCTGTAAAAGCACCTTTCACGTGGCCAAAAAGTTCGCTCTCAAAGAGTGTTTCTGTAATGGCACCTGCATCTACTGCAACCATAGGCTTTGTGCTACGCCTGCTGTGTGCGTGTATGTAGTTGGCAAGCATATCTTTGCCGGTACCATTCTCTCCGGTAATCAATACGGTGGCATCTGTAGGAGCAATTTTCTCTACAGTTTTACGAATGGCTGCCATAGCTGCAGAGCTTCCCCAAAACATAGCAGATGAGAGTGTTGGCGAAGATGGTGCTGCCCTCTCTTTTCCCCTGCCCTTAGCCTTAATGGCCTTCTCTCTTGCTGCACTCAATACCTCTATCAGCTTTTCATTCTCCCAGGGCTTTACTATAAAATCAAAGGCACCGCGCTTCATACCCTCTACAGCCAAAGCAATATCTGCATAGGCTGTAAAGAGCACTACCTCAACCAGCGGCATCATCTTCTTTATCTCTCCGGTCCAGTAAAGCCCTTCATTTCCGGTATTTATAGAGGTTTTGAAATTCATATCCAACAACACCACATCCGGCCCGAATTGCTCCAAAGAGGAGACCAAAGTAGAGGGAGAGGAGATTGTTTTTACCTGAGCAAAGTGCATAGGCAGCAGAATCTCAAGCGTTCTGCGAATGCCTAAATTATCATCAACAACAAGAATTTTTCCAATCTTAGAGGCCATTACTATCTTACAATCTGTGTAAATTCAGGCTTGCTGCCATCCAAATGGAGTACATAAATCTTCATATTGCCCCTCTGCGCTGCAGGAGCCTGTATAGGCCTACCTATAAAGAGATATTCAATACCCCCTTCCACAGAACGATAGGCAACAGAATCAGCCTTCATACCGCCACGCATCATAGGATAATCCCCTATCGCCTCATTCAATATGGCATCCTGCTGCTGTGTAGCCTCCACCATAGGAGAGAATTCGGCCAACTTAACAGCCTCACCCTCAAGCAGTCCATTCCTCTTTAAGAATTGCTCGAGCTCCTTGGCAGCGGCAGCCAAACGGGCAGCACGCACTCCATAGCCTGGTAAAATATCTGCATTAGGCTCATTTTTAGCAATATCCTTTGAACTTGAAACAAGTCCGCCACTTCCGAATGTACAGAACGGCACCACCTTCTTTCCACTTAAATCTATCTTATTCAACAATGTAGCAATAGGAGGAGCGTATGTTCCAAACCATACCGGATAGCCGATGTAGATAATATCGTAGTCGGCTACATTGTGTGTAAGAGGTTTGATTTCAGGAAATATTCCCTCATCCAACTCTTTGCGGCCACGCTCTATAGTCTGCTGATACTCCCCATCATAGGGCACGACAGCCTCAATGGCCTCAATATCTGCATTCACAAGAGTTTGAATCTGCTCTGCGATACCTTTAGTGTTAGATGTTTGAGAGTAGTAGAGAATTAAACTCTTTGGCTGCTCTA
>CADBUS010000151.1 GCA_902797895.1 uncultured Bacteroidia bacterium
AACAACCCCTCTCTCTGCTGCTCTCAATATACTCCCGATGGCTGCAACCATTTCAAAACCACCAAAATATGCTATTATATCAGTTGTACTGCAATTTGGGATGTGGGTTTGAAAGTTTTGCTGTGCGTTTTTTAGAATTTTGTACTTATGCTCAACTCCTGCGGAGTTTAATCCGCTCCCGGCCCCAATGCACTCGGCCAATGGGATATTACACAACAGACTCATCCATAGTGAGCTTGCAGAGGTATTGCCAATCCCCATCTCTCCAACTGAAAGTATTTTGCAGCCATTCTCAATGGCGCACTCGGCCATCTGCGCTCCAATCCTAAGAGCTTGCTCCATCTGTTCGGCACTCATTGCCGGCCCATAGAGAAAATTGGCAGTGCCGCGTGCAATCTTCTTATTTATAATACCTTGCGTTGCAGTTAAATCGTAATCTACACCAACATCTACAATAAAAAGCTCTATATTGTGCTGGCGGCAAAACATATTCACTCCACCTCCTCCTTTGGTAAAGTTTATCATCTGCTGCCAGGTAACTTCTCTCGGCGATGCGCTAACACCCTCTGCCTCAATACCGTGGTCTGCTCCGTAGAGTATATGGCAAGGGTGGGTGAGGGTAGGGGTGAGGCTCTGTTGCACGAGGGCAATCTGGGCGGCAAGCTCCTCTAACCTCCCCAAAGATTTGAGCGGCTTGTTGAGATTATCTATCTTGCTCTCTATCTGTGGTAGCAGTGAACGGTTCAGCGGCTTTACATCAAAGCAAACATTTTCTGCCCTGCCTCTGTTATCTCCAATATCTGAATTACTTATCATTGCCTTTAATCTTTACCGATATGCCGCTCACCATCATAATGACCTCATCTGCTTTGGCGGCAATATATTGATTTACCCACCCTTGCAAGTCTGTAAACTCCCTCTGTGCGGTATTGGTACTCACTCCTCCGCAGCCTATCTCATTGGTTACAAATATAAAAACTCCATCTTGAGTTGTAAAGGAGTTGAACTCGCTCTTTATTTTTTCCAACAGCCCTTGCAGGGCCTCTGCCCTCTTTACTGCATTGCACTCCTCTCCAATTTCTTGTTGCATTTGATAGTAAAAGTTTGTACACCAAAGCGTTACGCAATCAATGAGGGCAACACTACCCTCAATATCTATCTTGCTCAGATAAATCTCCTCCTCTATATTTTTCCACTGTGCACCTCTCCTCTGTTTATGAAGTTCCACTCTGTGGGCAAACTCGCTGTCCCATATATGGGCTGTGGCAATATATATAGGGCCTTTGCTATTCTCAAGTTTTTTGGCAATCTCACAGGCAAGGCTCTCGGCATAGCTGCTTTTGCCGCTTCTGGCCCCTCCTGTAATGAGTATTATCTTTTTCATATATGTTGTTTTCTACTCTTTATACTCTATTTATCAGTTAAATACAAAGATAAATAAAAATTCTTGCTCCTGCCCCGATAATGGCTGTAAGGGCTACCGTCAAAATTTCTGCTCTCCTGTTTATCTTAACTGCAATTTCCACATCGGTGTTATTAAATTCTCTCTCATTACTCCCGATATATGGCTTCTCCACAATCTCTCCAAAATAGTGGTGAGCCCCTCCGAATCGGCAATCTAAAATGGCGGCCAAAGCGGCCTCGGGGTAGCCGCTGTTGGGGCTTGCGTGGCAGCGGCCATACCTTGAAATAAAGGCGATTAGCTCTCTTTTGCTGCGCTTGTTACTGCGTAGAGCAGGCAAATCTCTTTTTCTGTAAACAAGAGCCATAAGCAGTGCCGTAAGGCGTGCCGGTATATAGTTGGCAAAGTCGTCAATCTTGGCGGCAACCATTCCAAACTCCTTGTAGCGAGGGTTTTTATACCCAATCATTGAATCTAATGTGTTTATCATCTTGTAGGTAAGCATTCCCGGCACTCCGGCAACCATATACCAAAAGAGCGGAGCAATTACCCCATCGCTAAGATTCTCTGCCAAAGTCTCCAGGGCGGCAGTACGAATCTCCTGTGCCGAGAGGGCTGAGGTATCTCTGCCTACAATTCTTGCAACCTGTTTGCGCCCCTGTTCCAAAGAGATTTCCACCGCCTTAAAGACCTCTACAACCTCTCTGATGAGCGTTGTGCCGGCAAGGCAGTAAAATACAAATATGGCGCGTAGAGCTATGGATAAAAAAGGGTTAACTTTATTGGCGTAGTGAATTAGCAGATATGCCAAAATGGCTGTGGAGCAGATAAGTAGCAGCGCGGTAATAGCTCCTTTAGCCTTTTTATGCTCTCCCCTGTTCAGTCCTTTTTCCGATAGGCCGATAACCTTTCCAAAGAGTACAACAGGGTGGGGAAGCCATTGCGGATCGCCAATCAGGCGGTCTAATATCCACCCCACCAAAAGTGGAATAACATATAATGCTATTACTATCTCTATCATCTGCTCAGATACTCTTTAATGGCTTCAACCAACAAATTATCAGCCTCTTCTGAGGCTGCTGCAACCCTAAAATGCCCCTCTGTAAGCCCTTTGAAGTTGGAAGCATCACGTATCAGCATTCTCTTTTGAGTGGCGAGATAGTGTTTCAACTCCTTGGCACTGCACTTTTTAGACTCGGCGAGTATGAAATTGGTTTGTGTGGGAGTTACTATAATTCCATCAATCTCTGCGAGCAGGGCGCTTAATCTCTGCGTCTCTTTCAGATAGTTTCTCATATCCTCCACCGCACCTCTCTCATTTATAAGATATTTACCAATCTCTATCGCGATGGCATTAACTCCCCAAGGTATTGAATTGGCCCGTAGCCTTTGAATAATACTCTCATTTGCTGTGATATAACCCAATCTCAACCCCGGAACTGCATACTTTTTTGTCATAGAGTGGATTTGAATCAGATTGCTAAACTTCAGCCCCTCTGCCGGTGTAAAAATATCCTCTAAAGTATAATCCTCGTATGATTGATCCGCAACCACTATATCGTAGTTGCGTAGTAGGTTGGTTATAAACTCTTTTGGGCGTACGGCCCCATCGGGATTATTGGGGTTGCAAAGCCAGAATATTCCCCTTTTGCTTTCATCCGCAACAGATTGCATAGAGGCCATTTTGCAGGCATCCTCATACTCGCTAAAGGTGGGATAGAGTATCTTATAGCCCTTTAGGTGGCTAAAACTCCTTGCTATCAGATATATAGCTTCTGTAGCTCCATTGGTGGCAATAACATTGGCCGGCGATATGCCAAGGTGCGTGGCAATTGCAATCTCAAGCGAATTGGCAGAGGGCTCCGGATATGAACGCACCACATAGGAGCACTCCTTAATCCTCTCTTCCACCTTTGCAATATCTGCCAGCGGATAGATATTTGAGCTGAAATTTAGCTCAATATCGGGGTAGTTGTATATGTCGTCTCCGTGCCCTTCAATCATTTGATAAAATCTTGTAAATTAGCTTCATATCTAAATGGCCGCGCACGTGCTCAGCCAATTTGTTGTACTGCAACTCCTTGAACTGATGGTAATCTAAACTCTTGCTCTCTGCTGCCTTATCGGCAAAAGGAGAGAGCAGAAAATCTATGAAAGCGGCATTGTCTAAACAACCGTGTATGTAGGTGCCCATTACATTGCCATTTGCTATAACACCCTCATCTGCACCATCTTCTTTGGTAAATAGTGAGGTCAATGCGGCACCCTGGTATGGGATTGTAATGCCGGAATGAATCTCGTAGCCCTGCATCTTATTCCTCTGCTTCACACCTTTATCCTTTGCAAAGGTAAAGGAGAGCTGTTTTGTAACCTTGCCCTCCTCCATTGTGGTGGATATTGGGAGTAGGGCCAGGCCCGGCATCTTTTCTGTATCCCCCTCTATATGGTTGGGATCCAGCACCTCTGCCCCCAAAATCTGAAATCCTCCGCATATTCCGAGAATGGTTTTGCCGGCCCTTTGCGCATTTATTATGGCCTGTGCCACGCCGTTTCTTCTAAGCTCTATAAGGTCTGCAATGGTAGATTTGGTGCCCGGGATTATTATTATATCGCTCTTTTGAATCTCCTCTTTGTTGGAGGTATAGAATAGGCGCACGCGGCTATCTCTCTCTAAAGTGTTGAAATCTGTGAAGTTGGAGATATGGCGCAGCAGCACAACCGCAATGTTTATCTTACCCTTTTCTGAGTTAAAAGCCTTTGCAGCTATATCCACGCTATCCTCTTCCTCTATGTAAATATCTTTATAGTAGGGTATTACTCCCAAAACAGGAATACCGCAAAGAGTTTCAAGTATTTTTCTGCCGCTCTCAAAGAGCCTTAAATCTCCCCTGAACTTGTTTATAATCAAACCCTTAATCCGCTCTCTATCCTCCGGCTTTTGAAGCATAACGGTTCCGTATGCGCTTGCAAATACGCCGCCTCTATCTATATCTGCAACCAAAAATATATCTGCACCGGCATACCTTGCCATAGACATATTTACAATATCTCCCTCTGCAAGATTAAGCTCGCAGATACTGCCTGCACCCTCCATTACAATTGGATTGTATCTTGTTCGTAATCTGTTGTATGCTTGCTGCACAGCCTCTTTGAGCTTCTTTTTTCCCTCTTTGCGGAAATAGTTGTAGGCATTGGCATTGCCAAAGGGCTTGCCATTGAGTACTATCTGCGAGGTGTGGTCTGAGTTGGGCTTTAGCAGCACAGGATTCATATCTGTGTGGCAAGGTATGCCGGCCGCCTCTGCCTGTACAGCTTGAGCTCGCCCAATCTCTGCTCCCTCTTTGGTAACGTATGAGTTTAGTGCCATATTCTGCGCCTTAAAAGGTGCAGGAGTGTAGCCATCTTGTTTGAGAATCCTACATAAAGCGGTGGCTATAATGCTTTTACCTACATCGCTGCCGGTGCCGGCCAACATAAAAGGATGGAGCTTTTTCATCTTCTCTCCTCCTTAACAGCAAGGGTAAAAAGATAATCGGAGAGGCGGTTAAAAAAGGTGGTAATCTCCTCTTTTACAGAGTGCTCGCAGTTTAATTTCCAAAGGATAAGCTCAACCTCTCTTGCGGTGCATCTTGCAATGTGGATAAATGATGAGAGGCGGTTTATCCCCGGAATAACAAACCCTTTAGGGGGCTCGCAAGCGGAAATCAGCTCCTCCATTTTGCCAACAAGCTCCAATGAGTTGAGAGAGCGGGAGTTGGTTATGCCGTCGGGAGTAGCTATATGGCTCATAATTGCCATAAGCTCCTCCTGTATAGAGTAAATGAAGCTGCTATCTTGCTTATTTTCAATAGATGAGCGCAATAATCCAAGCCAGGAATTAAGAGTATCTATCTTGCCGTTTGCAATAATTCTTAAATCATACTTGGCAACCCTAACCCCTCCCTTCAGCGATGTTGTGCCCTTGTCTCCGCTCTTTGTAAAAATTTGTTTCATAATCTCAACATATTCAAAAACAGCCTATTGGAAAATGATCATTATATCTTTGGCCCCCCAATAGAGGTGAGGGTAGCCGCAAATAACATTGCCTGCCCTAAAGATGGGAGAGTTCACTCTCTCTCCCCGAGCATTGTAAACCTCTGCAACAGAGCTCTGTGGCATCTCTTTGAATTGTGTGTAATGGAACTCGTGCCCATAAAACTCTCCTCCGCTCTCAAATAGAACTTTTCTATATCCCAAAGAGAGTTTGCGAGCCTCTTTTTTTGCATCAACGGTGTAGGGTAAAATGTTGCATAGCTCATATCTTCCATCTTCATTCTCAACGCATTTGCATAGGTAAGCCATACCTCCGCACTCGGCCAATATTTTTCCTCCACTTTGGGCGTACTCCCTTATTGAAGCAATGGTTTTAGTGGCTCGCGATAATTTCTCAAGGTGCTTCTCAGGATAGCCTCCCGGCAGATAGAGCAAATCTATATCCTGCTCTATAGGTTTATTCTCCTCCGGATTGAAAAAGAGCTTGTTGGGCCAGCGGTCGAGATGCTCGCGATAGGTAAAAGAAAAGGACTCTTCTGATTGTGCTATTAGCACTCTGTGAGGATATTGCATAAACTCCTTTTGAGGAGGCAATTCCCTGGTGGATAGCTTAATAATAGAGTTCAAATCTATATTCTCCTCAACCAGTTTCACAAACTCGGAGATAGAGCTGTTGGCAGAGAAATCGAGGCCGAGATACCTCGATGGCTGCTCTGCGTTTCCGGAGTAGGGAAGGCAGCCGAAATAACAGATATCCACATCGCTACAAACCTCCTTTAACATATTTAGATGCCTTTGGGAGCCTGTTTTATTGAATATAACTCCCAATATATTAACCTTTTGAGAAAAGTTCTTGAACCCTTGCAAAAGAGGCGCTACAGAGTAGGCGGCAGACTTGGCATCAACCACAAGAACTATCGGTATATTGAGTATTGCTGCAATCTCTGCTGTGGAGCCGGCATCTTTGCAATAGCCATCAAACAGACCCATCATTCCCTCTACTATAGCCGCATCTGCATCTTGGCAATAGTGGCTGTATATGCTCTTGATATGGTTTGGAGAGGCCATAAAAGAGTCTAAGTTTACAGAGCCTCTTTGACAGGCGAGAGAATGGAATTTGGTATCAATGTAATCCGGCCCGCATTTGAAGGGCTGTACACTTAAACCTCTATTGTGCAGAGCCTGCATAATAGCCCTGCTGATAGTGGTTTTACCGCTGCCGGAAGAGGGTGCCGATATTAAAAATTGAGGGATGCTCTTCATATCGCAAATTTAGCTTTTTTTTATGAGCTTTTGTTGGGCGATTGTTTTATCTTTGCCCTTATTTGAAATATTTATGCAACTTAGGGTAAAACAATATATAATTCTGCTTATTTTAATCTTTGCTACCGCCCCTTTTTCTGTGGCCCAAATTCATCAGAAGATAGAGGATACTCTTAAAACCAGATATAAACTCAATCCTATTGTTGTAACAGGCGGTGGCCATCATCAATATCTTAAAAAAAGTGCGGTGCGGGTTAGGGTGCTCTCCTCTGTGGAGATTGCGGAAGAGGGCATTTCCAATGTGGAGGATGCTCTTTTAAGAATGTTGCCTCAGGTGCAGATGGCTCCCTCCTCTATGGGCTCTTTCCTAAGGCTCAATGGGTTAGGTAACAAATATATGCTTGTCTTGGTGGATGGAAAAAGGCTTACGGGCGATATGGGGGGCAATGTGGATATTGGTAGGATAGAGCTATCGCGAGTAAAAAGAATAGAGATATTGGATGGGGCGGCTTCTGCCCTATATGGCTCTGATGCTATAGGCGGAGTTGTGAATATAATAACCAAACAGTCTGGGAACGAGCCTTTTATGGTGCAATATAACTCTAAATTCGGCGGCAAGGGGATTATGGATAACTCTTTAACGGCAGATTTTAATGTTGGCGGATTTGCCTCCTCTACCTCATATACCTTCAGCAAGGCAGACAGCTATAGCAACAATGGCTACGAGGAGGTGATTAAGGATGGAAAAACTACTCTTGTTGAGACCATTGCGCCGCTCTTTACAGGCTACAGAACAAATCTTTTTGGGCAGAATTTCTCCTATAAGTTCTCTGAAGATTTTGTGCTTAAAGCCTCTTTTGACTACTCCGGAAAGATAACAGACAGGCCTGATACAAGGGAAGATATAAAGGGAGGTACAGATTATGAGATGAGGCACCGTACCTATAGAGGCTCATTTGGCGGCATTTACAGATTCGCCGGCAGAAATGTTTTGCAGTTCAACGCCGGATATGATAATTACAGCTATGGCAGAGAGTATGATGTGGAGAGTAAGGAGTACAGAATAGGAGAATACACACGTTCCAAACTCCAAAGAGCCTTTTATGCAAACCTGCACTCAATATCTCACTTTGGGAGAGGAGGCGGCTCTACCACAATAATCGGATTGGACTACAGAAATGACTATCTGAATGCCTCGTCAGGCAATGTAGATAACTCTCTCTACACTCTTGCCGCCTATTTGCAGCACGAGGACAAGATTGCCCAAGGGCTTAAATATGAGGCAGGAGGCAGAGCTACATTGCATAAGGAGTTTGGGCTGCATTTTACCCCTAAACTTGCATTGCTCTACTCTGTAGGTAATTTTAATACCCGTTTTTCGTACAGTATGGGGTATCGTTCTCCGGGGTTGGACGAGCTCTATTACAACTACTTTGGCCTTTACCGCTCCAAACCACAAATCTCATTCGGCTCCAAAGATTTATTGCCGGAGAGGAGCAACTATATCTCTCTTAACGAGGAGTATCTGTCGGAAAAGTTCAATCTCTCCGTAACAGGCTATCTGAATTATATCGATAGAATGATAATAAAGAAGAATGTACCTGCCACAGAGGCTGATAAAGAGAGATTTATGAAGATTTTTCCCCAGATGACAAAAGAGCAGGCAGATAAACTTGAACA
>CADBUS010000152.1 GCA_902797895.1 uncultured Bacteroidia bacterium
AGCGTAAAGAATCATATTCTTCATACTCAGCGAGATTTTTCTCTCCGGACGCACTTCCGTTGGAACCTGGAAGTTGGCACCACCCACTCTGCGGCTCTTAACCTCAATCTGTGGGGTAATATTCTCAAGTGCCTTTTTCCAAATTTCCATAGGAGCCTTGTCAGAATCTTTCATCTTCTCGCCGATTATGTCAATCGAATCATAAAAAATAGCGTAAGCGATACTCTTCTTCCCCTGCAACATAAGGTTGTTCACGAATCTTGTTACCATTACATCGTGATACTTTGGATCTGGAAGTAGAATCCTCTTTTTAGGCTTTGCTTTTCTCATTTTGGAAATGTTTTAATAATTAATGACTTAGAATCTGCCGTAATTCTTTTAACAGAATGTGAGCAGACTACTTCTTAGCAGCTTTTGGTCTTTTAGCTCCGTACAACGAACGGCCCTGCTTACGGCCGTCCACGCCAGCTGTATCCAAAGCTCCTCTAAGAATGTGATAACGTACTCCGGGAAGGTCTTTCACACGGCCTCCTCTCACAAGCACAATGCTGTGTTCCTGAAGGTTGTGTCCCTCTCCCGGGATGTAGGCATTCACCTCTTTTTGATTTGTCAGCCTTACACGAGCAACTTTTCTCATTGCAGAGTTAGGCTTCTTAGGGGTTGTTGTGTAAACACGTACACAAACCCCACGTCTTTGAGGGCTGGAATCAAGCGCGCGAGACTTTGACTTGGTTACAATTCTCTTGCGCCCATTCCTTACTAACTGTTGAATTGTTGGCATAAAATACTGTTAATCTTAATTTTATGTTAAACCGCCCAACTGGGCAGGGGTGCAAAGGTAGTAAAACTTTCTTTTCCTGCAAAACCGAGCCCCATTTTATCTCTTTTTTAGCCTGTTTCTATCGCGATAGAGATTGTGTGTTAGCAAAACAGTTATATTTGTAGATGTGCTTTCAAGCACGCACCATATAAGAACAAATAACATTATAAAATAGTTTAACTTATGGTAACAAAAACTACAAAGGCAAAGGGCAAGGTCACAGCTGCAAAGAAAAAGGTGCAGAGCAAGGCCAAAGCAAGCTCAAAAACAGCAAGCCAGCGCCTAATGGAGATGGAAGAGAAGTATGGGGCACACAACTACCATCCGCTTCCGGTTGTTCTCCAAAAGGGTAAAGGTATCTATGTATGGGATGTAGAGGGCAAAAAGTATTTTGATTTTCTCTCATCTTATTCTGCTGTAAATCAGGGGCATTGCCATCCAAAAATTGTTAAGGCTCTCAAAGACCAGGCAGATAATCTCTGCCTCACATCAAGGGCTTTCTACAGCGAGGCTCTTTGCGAGTATGAGAAGTTTATGCACGACTACTTTGGCTATGACAAGGTTCTTCCTATGAACACAGGAGCCGAGGGTGTGGAGACTGCTCTTAAACTTGCCCGCAGATGGGGTGTTGTTAAAAAAGGAATTCCAAACGATAAGGTAAAGATAATCTGCTGCGGCGGCAACTTCCACGGCCGTACCGTTACAGTAATTACAATGAGTGACGATCCAAGCTCATTTGCTCAGTATGGCCCTCTAACTCCGGGCTTTATACGCATACCATACAACAACCCAAAGGCGTTGGAGGAGGCACTTAAAAAGCACGGCAAAGAGGTTTGCGCCTTTATAGCTGAGCCAATCCAGGGTGAGGCCGGTGTATTTGTTCCAAACGATGGCTACCTCAAAAAATGCTACGACCTCTGCAAAAAGCACAATGTGCTCTTTATTGCAGACGAGGTTCAGACAGGTATTGCCCGTACAGGAAAGATGCTCTGCAGCCAGCACGATGGCATTCGCCCTGATATTGTGATACTTGGCAAGGCTCTCGGCGGTGGAGTACTGCCTGTTTCTGCCTGCCTTGCAGACAATGAAGTTATGCTCAACATCAAACCTGGCGAGCACGGCTCAACATTCGGAGGATTCCCTTTGGCAGCAAAGGTTGCAATGGCTGCTCTCAAAGTTGTTAAGGATGAGAAACTTGTGCAGAATGCAGAGAAGATGGGTAAAATCTTCCGCGCAGAGGTGCAGAAGATTAAATCTCCGTTTATTGTCCAGGTACGTGGCCGCGGCTTGCTCAACGCCATAGTTACCAAGCCAATAGGCAAGAAGACCGCTTGGGATATCTGCCTTAAAATGCGCGACAACGGCCTGCTTGCAAAGCCTACTCACGATGATATTATCCGCTTTGCTCCACCTCTCTGTATAAAAGAGGCTGAGATAAAGAAGGCTGTTGCCATTATCAAAAAGACCTTTGAGCAGATGGCATAAAGATGAAAAGGATGGCAGGACGCCATCCTTTTTTTTCTTAAATTTGCGCGCCTTTGCACCATTCGCTAAAAAGAGTGGCTGCAAAAGCCGAGAGATTTAAGATTTTCAGAAATGACGATACTTATAAAAGTTATACAGGTAATATTGGCGCTCGGGCTATTGGTTTTAGTGCACGAGTTTGGCCACTTTATATTTGCAAGATTATTCAAGATTAAGGTTGAGAAGTTCTATCTTTTTTTTGATGCCGGCTTTGCTCTTTGGCGTTGGAAGCCCAAAAACTCTGATACTGAGTATGGTATAGGATGGCTCCCATTTGGAGGCTATTGCAAAATTGCAGGAATGATAGATGAGAGTATGGATAAGGAGCAGATTAAGGCAGAGCCAAAGCCGTGGGAGTTCCGCAGCCATCCCGCTTGGCAGAGATTCTTTGTTCTGCTTGGCGGAGTGCTCTTTAATGTAATTCTTGCCATTGTGATATATACCGGAATTATGGCAGCCTGGGGAGAGCAGTATATCAAGAACTCAGATGTAACAACCGGTATCGCCACCAATGAGCTTGGCCGCGAGATTGGTTTCCGCAATGGAGATAAAGTTTTGGCTATCAACGGAAACGAGGTAGAGCGCTTTGATAATCTGCGCATAGAGTTGATACAGGAGCAGGCAGAAGAGGTTACTGTGGAGAGAGATGGCAAAAGGCTCACCATAACCATAGACAAGCAGTATATGCCTGCAATTTTGGAGAGTGCAGATCTCTTTGAGTATGGTATTCCGTTTGTGGTGGCTCAGATTCCCGACACCTCTCTGAATGCCTCTGCCGGCCTTATGACGGGCGATAAAATTGTTGCAGTAGATAGCACCGCAACTCCAATGTACACAGATGTCAAGGAGATTATCTCCGCCCGCCCTTCAAGCACCGTTATGGCAACCATAGAGAGAGGCGGCTCTTCAGACAGCGCAGCTGTTCAAATAGTTACAATACCGCTCAAGACAGATTCCGAGGGGCGGCTGCAACTGATGTTAGACGGAGACTTAACCCATTTCTACAAAGTAACAGAACGCAATTATTCCTTCTTTGAGGCTATCCCACAAGGAGTTAAGAAGGCCGGAGAACAAATCAGCAATTATTGGAAGCAGCTCAAGCTCATATTCACTCCGCAAACCAAAGCCTACAAATCTGTAGGAAGTTTTATTGCCATAGGCTCAATCTTCCCCGGCTTTTGGGATTGGAGAGCTTTTTGGGCTATAACCGCCTTCCTCTCAATAATGCTTGCCGTATTGAATATTCTGCCAATTCCGGCTTTGGATGGCGGACATATTCTATTTACTCTTTATGAGATGATTACAGGCCGCAAGCCGAGCGATAAATTCCTTGTTGCCGCTCAAACGGTTGGAATGATTCTGCTCTTTGCACTAATGATTCTTGCCTTTGGCAACGATATTTTCCGCCTGCTGAAATAGGGCGCAAACCCCCGTCATCCTAAGGCGCAGCCGAGGATCATGGGGGAAAGATTACAACTCTTTGGCAATAGCCTCTATATGTGGCTTTAGGGCCGGAATATCAACATCTATGGTGTCCCATAATTGCTCCGGACGAATCTTATAATAGCCGTGCACCAAAATGTGCCTCATCCCTTCAATAGCCTTCCATTCTATTTCTGGATGAGCTGATTTGAACTTTTTAGAGAGCATATAGATAGCTTCTCCTATTATCTCAACGTGCTTTACAAAACCATAATAGATTATTGGATCAGATGCCGACTCCGGTGTTGAGTATTTAGAACGGCTCTCCTCAATGGTTTTAATTGCATCAAGTATATGCAGAATGCGTTCTTTATCCCTAACTGGCTCTCTCATAGATTAGTATTTTATCGTGATTCACACTCTCATTAGCAAATGGCAATAATCTTCCATCTTCAACCAAATCAACAGGTCTTCCAATTGCTTCAGACAATTCAATCATTATTCTTGATATTGTGAGCAGGGATATTCGGGCCTGTTCATCGTATTGAACAAGAATATCTACATCACTTTTAGGAGTTTCCTCTCCACGCGAATAAGAGCCGAACAACCAAGCTCTTTTTATAGGTTGTTTTGCGAGAGCTACCCTCAATTTTGGAAGCATTTTATCTATTGTGGTCTTTTTCATACTGAAAGCAAAGATAGTAAATTCTATTGTATCAGAAATAATACAAAATAGTTTTTTGTTTAATAGTATAACAAAAAAGAGAGAGGGTGACAAAGTATTTTGCCCCCTCTCCTAAATAGAATCTCAACTATTTTGAAATAAGTACTTTATTCTCTTTCTCTACAACATTTCAGCTCCGCCTTAATAGGCCCCTCCCTTGATTAGCCGACAAGCAGCTCTCTGCGGTAGGGGCTATTAAGGCTTTGCTATTTTGTTACTCTTCGCGCTGCGGAAGG